>CAZDAN010000072.1:0-9606 GCA_964503565.1 uncultured Bacteroides sp. | reverse complement strand
CTATTGGCTTTAACTCCTTAGGCTCGTCAGAGCCGATAACTCCCTTTAACTCCTTTAACTCCTTCAAAGAAAATTCCTCTAACCCCCAAAAACAGACCTTATGACCCTCACAACCCGCATCATCCGCCAAGTATCGGCCTTCCTGTTTGTGGTGCTCACCCTTTGGTCGGTACTCTTCTACCTCGTAATGATTGACGAAATCACTGACGAGGTGGACGATGCCCTCGACCTCTATGCCGAGATGGTCATCACCCGCTACTTGGCCGGTAAGGAGTTGCCCGAGATGGGCAACGGCACCAACAACAGCTACCATTTGCGCGAGGTGACGGACGAATATGCCCGTACCCATCCCCATCTTTCCCACACCGACGAAACACTCTTCATCGAAGTCAAACAAGAGGAGGAGCCGGCGCGTGTCATGAAGACCATCTTCCGCAGTTCGACCGGAAAGATGATGGAACTGACCGTCATCACTCCCACCATCGAGAAGAAGGACCTGATGGAGTCCATTGCCTATTGGGTCTTGGGGTTGTATGTCACCGTGGTGCTGACCATCATCGTGGTGAATGCGTGGGTCATCAGCCGTTCGATGCGGCCGCTTTACCGCTTGCTCGATTGGCTCGACCGATACAACATCAATGAACAGACGGAGCCGATAGACAATCCCACGACGGTGACCGAGTTTCGGACACTGAACGAAACAATCGACCGCTATTCACAGCGCAATCACGAACTCTTCGAACAACAGAAACAATTCATCGGCGACGCTTCGCACGAGTTGCAGACCCCCATTGCCATCTGTCAGAATCGCTTGGAGATGTTGTGCGACACCGACCTGTCCGAGGAACAGATGGGCGAGGTCATAAAGACCCTTCAGACACTCAGCCACATGTCCGAACTCAACCGTTCGCTTCTGCTTCTGTCGAAGATTGACAACCGCCAGTTTCCCGACACCGTCCCTGTCGATATGGCTGCCTTGGTAAACCAGGCGCAAAGCGAATATCGCCGCATGGCCGCCGAACGGAAGGTGGCGGTGGCCGTCCACGGAGAGGCGCGTCCCGTGTGGCCGATGAATGCAGCCTTGGCAAAGGCCCTCGTGCACAATCTTTACCGCAACGCCCTCGTGCACAACTTGGACGAAGGCGGAGAGTTGCATATATATATAGGTACGCGCGAGATTCTCTTTGCCAACACCGGTGCATCCGAGCCGCTCGATGCGGCACACATCTTCGACCGCTTCTACAAGGCGGGTGGGCGCGAAGGCTCCTCTGGTCTTGGCCTTGCCATCGTTGCCGCCATCTGCCGCACCGGCGGATTGACGGTTGAATACGACTTCCTGAAGGGAAAGCATCGGTTCAAGGTGGCTCTTGGAAGTTAGACAACTTTTCTGACTTCGGATAAAAAAACTTTTTCCAAAAAAAAACGCAGAAACTTTCTTTTTTCAGATTCTTTTCAGATTCTCCTCCTACCTTTGCGACAGAAACATTGAACAAAGAGTATTGACCACTTAAAGAAGAAAGATTATGAAAAAGGTATTATTTGCTATCGTGTGCTTGTTCGCCCTCAGTACCCAAACATTTGCCGACCGCCCCGTAGGTGCGACAGAGTTGCCCGTAAAGGTGCAAGAGTTCTTGAAGAAGCATTTCCCGAGTGTGGAAGTGTCGTATGCCAAGCAGGACAACGACTGGTTTGAGAAGGATTACACCGTGGTGCTCACCAATGGCGCCAAACTGGAGTTCACCAGCAAAGGCGACTGGAAAGAGATTGATTGTGAGCATGGCCGGGTGCCCGAAAGCGTCCTTCCTGCCGGGATAAAGAAGTATCTTGCCGAGAATCAGAAGAACCACCACGTGGTAGAGTTCAAGAAAGACCGTCGCCACTACGATGTGAAACTGAGCAACGACCTCGACCTTGAGTTCAGTTTCGATGGCAAGTTGTTGCGCTACGATTAAGAAAAAAGAGAGGAAATATTTGTCCAACTCGAAACTTTCTCCTATCTTCGCGGAACATTATTTTAACTTAAATAAAACAGAATATTATGAGCAGGAGTTTGAAAGGAACACAGACTGAGAAGAACCTCGGCATATCCTTCGCCGGTGAGTCGCAAGCAAGGATGCGTTACACATATTTCGCCAGTGCTGCCAAGAAGGAGGGATTTGAGCAGATAGCAGCCATCTTCCAAGAGACGGCCGACCAGGAGAAGGAGCACGCCAAGCGCATGTTCAAGTGGCTCGAAGGTGGCATGGTAGAGATTACCGCCAGCTACCCCTCGGGAGTCATCGGCACCACGTTGGAAAACCTGAAGGCCGCCGCTGCCGGCGAGAATGAAGAGTGGACTATGGACTATCCCCGATTTGCCGACATCGCCGACGAAGAGGGATTCCCCGCCATCGCCAAGATGTATCGCGAAATCGCCAAGGCCGAGAAGGGACACGAGGAACGCTACCTCGCTCTTGCCAAGAATGTGGAAGAGGGAAAAGTCTTTGCCAAGGATGAAGAGGTGACATGGCAATGCCGCAATTGTGGTTACATCCACACCGGCAAGGAGGCACCCAAGGCGTGTCCCGCCTGTGCCCATCCGCAGGCCTACTTCGAAGTGATGAAGACCAACTATTGATAGCATGTTTGGGATAGGGAACCGACTGACGGTTCTTCTGAAAGCGCACTCCCCGCAACCCGCTTATGGACTCCTCCATCGGCCGGTTGCGGGGAGTCTTTTATTGGTCCGACTGTGACGATGCCTTGTCCGAAAGTGGATACACACAGGACAAAAACCGGAAAGATACTGCTCAATTCTATATTTCGCGTCGTGAAATATTCATTCCACGTCGTGAAATGTTCGTTCCACGACGTGGAATATTCATTTCGCGACGTGAAACATGGAATGAATGTGTATGTTAACGATTTCCGTTGACTACTTTCAGCCTTATTTGTAGTCGAGGTTGACTGACTTTTGGACGAATATTTAGAAAAAAGAGTAAGGGAAGGGAAAGAAATTTTCAGTATTTATAGTCTCTTCTGTCGTTCTTTACTGCTAAAATCCGTATATTTGCACCCAATTAGCAGAAAACAGGAAAACAAAGAAAAGGAGTAAGATGAAATTCATAGGAATAATCCCTGCAAGGTATGCTTCTACGCGCTTCCCGGCCAAGCCGTTGGCCATGTTGGGCGGGAAGCCGGTGATTCAGCGTGTGTATGAACAGGTGAACGGAGTGCTCGACGAGGCTTGTGTGGCCACGGATGACGAGCGCATCGAGGCGGCCGTGAAGGCCTTCGGTGGCAAGGTGGTGATGACCTCTACGGCTCACAAGAGTGGCACCGACCGTGTGCAAGAGGCTTTCGAGAAGGTGGGCTGTGGCTACGATGTGGTGGTGAACGTCCAGGGCGACGAGCCCTTCATCCAACCTTCGCAACTGGAGGCGGTGAAGGCTTGTTTTGAGGACGAGGCTACGCAGATTGCGACCCTTGTGAAACCCTTCACGGAGGCCGACGGATGGGAGGCTCTGCAGAATCCCAACTCGCCCAAGGTGGTGGTGGACGGGCGGATGAATGCCCTCTACTTCAGCCGTTCGGTGATTCCCTATCTGCGTGGAGTGGAGAAGGAGGAGTGGCTGAAACGGCATACTTATTACAAGCACATCGGCCTCTATGCCTACCGTGCCGGGGTGTTGGCCGAGATTACCCGCTTGCCCTAGTCGCCGCTGGAGTTGTCCGAGTCGCTCGAACAGCTCCGTTGGTTGGAGCATGGCTACCGCATCAAGGTGGGCATCACGCACACCGAGACGATTGGCATCGACACGCCCGAGGATTTGGAGAAGGCGGAGAAGTTTCTGCAAACTCGTCACCCATAATCCCTCCCCTTGCCATGCTTGACCGAACGAAGCAACCGGCCGTCAATCCGCTGACCGGCTTTGATATACAGAAACCCGAGCGGACGACGCTTCCCAACGGAGTGCCGATGAACATCCTGCGTGCAGGAAAGGCCGATGTGGTGCGCATGGACATCCTTGTCGGTGCGGGCATCTGGCATCAGGAGTTGCCTTTGCAAGCCCTGTTCACCAACCGGATGTTGCGCGAAGGGACCCGCAGCATGACGTCGGCCGAGATTTCCGAGCGGCTCGACTTCTATGGCGCGTGGGTGGAGCTGAGCACATCGATGAACTGCAACTTCCTCACCCTCTACTCGCTGAACAAGCATTTCCCTCACACCCTGTCGGTGGTGAGCGAGATGCTGAAACATCCTACTTTCCCCGAGGAGGAAATGAAGGTGGCGGTGGAGAACAACCGCCAGCAATTCCTTGTGAACAGCACGAAGGTGGACGTGATGGCGCGGAAGGAGTTCAGCCGTGCACTCTTCGGCGACCGGCACCCCTGTGGCCGCCATGCGGTGTTGGAGGATTACGACCGGTTGACGACGGAGGACCTGAGACGATTCTACCATCAGCACTACCATCCGGGAAACTGTTCGATATACCTTTCGGGCAACATCTCAGAGACGATGCTGGCTCAGGCCAAGGATAAGGTAGGTTCAGCCTTGGGCTCATGTAGGCTCAGCCCTACCCCCTTGTCGCCCCTGCCTATACCTATATATAAAGGACGTCGCCTGTTCATCGAACATCCGTCGGCCGTGCAGAGCAGTTTGCGTCTGGGATGTCCGCTGGTGGACAGGTCGCATCCCGACTTTGCCGCCCTGAAGGTGCTCGTCACCGTGCTGGGCGGCTACTTCGGAAGCCGTCTGATGAGCAACATCCGCGAAGAGAAGGGCTACACCTACGGCATCAGTGCCGCCATTGCCTCCTATCCCTTCCAAGGATACTTGGCCATCGGCACCGAAACGGCCAACGAACACGTGGAGGAGTGCATCCGCGAAGTGAAGAGCGAAATGCGCCGTTTGCAGGACGAACTGATACCCGAGCAGGAGCTGACAATGGTGAAGAACTACATGATGGGCGAGATGTGTCGGAGCTACGAAGGCCCCTTCTCGCTCTCTGATGCCTGGATATTCGTGGAGACGGCCGGGTTGGAGGAAGATTTTTTTCAGACAGTGGCGGAGGGAATACGCCGTGTGACGGCCGACGAACTGCGCGACATGGCCATCCGCTACTTCCGTCCGGATGACTTGGTAGAGGTGGTGGTTGGTAAAAAAGTGTAGAAGCGTTCCTCGTTTTCCTTCTAAAAACAAAAGAAAACTTAATAGGAGGAAGGAATCTGATAAATATATCGTACCTTTGTGAGGAACTTTGATAAAGAGAGAATCGGAAATATGAAGAAAATACTATACGCATTGCTGATGATAACCTTTGCCTGTGTGACGCCTGTGCAGGCGCAGGGCAAGAAGGTGGGCACCTATACCTTCAAGAATGGCGACGTGTACACCGGCGAGTTGAAAGGTTATCCGGTGTTGGGATACAAACCCCACGGAAAAGGAAAAACCATTTGTAAGAATGGCGACATTTATGAGGGAGAATATGTGAAAGGTAAGCGCGAAGGATATGGCATCTACATCTTCCCCGACGGCGAACGCTACGAAGGCCAGTGGAAGGACGATATGCAACATGGAAAGGGCAGCCTGCTCATGGCCAACAACAATCGCTATGACGGCGAGTGGTACACCGACTACCAGCAGGGAAAAGGAACCATGTCCTATTACAATGGCGATAAATACGAAGGCCAGTGGATGGCCGACAAGCGCGAAGGCGAAGGCACCTACACGTGGGCCAACGGAGCCCGATACACCGGTGGATGGGTGGCTGACAAGCGCGAAGGCAAAGGCACCTACACGTGGGGCAATGGCGAACGTTACGAAGGCCAATGGAAAAATGGCATGATGCACGGGAAAGGAACTTACCGGTATGCCAACGGCGACACCTACACAGGAGATTGGCAAAAGGACCTGATGCATGGCGTCGGAGTCTTTGTGGCGGCCGATGGCGAACGCTACGAAGGGGAATACCGCCAAGGCGAACGCACGGGAAAGGGAATCGTGACTTCCGGAAATGGCGACGTGTATAGCGGGCAATTGCTGAACGGCGAAGCACACGGCGAAGGAACCTACAAATGGGCGAACGGACCTGTGTACACCGGCGAATGGAAAAACGACCAACGTAACGGACATGGAAAATACACCTGGGCCAACGGCGATGAATACGTGGGAGAATGGAAAGACAATAAGGAAAATGGCCAAGGAGTACTCCGCCAAACAAACGGTTTGAAATACAAAGGCGGATTCGTCAACGGAAAGAAAGAGGGAAACGGACTGGAGGAAAATGCCGAAGGAATACGATACAAAGGCGGATTCAAAGATGGCAAGAAGCATGGCGACTTTGTGGAAACGGATGCCGATGGCAAGGAAATCCGCCGAGGAACCTACAAGGAAGGACGATTGGTCAACGAAACAAAGAAATAAGAATATATATATATCGTAGGATGATAAACTTGGAAGAACTGACCGCCCGGGTGAGGGCTTTGGCTGTGGAGACAGGCTCGTTCCTTCGGGAAGAGTCTCTTCATTTCCGACGCGAAAAAGTGCAGGAGAAGAATGCCCACGACTATGTGTCGTATGTCGATAAGGAGTCCGAACGACGCATCGTGGCCCGTTTGCACGAATTGCTTCCCGAAGCCGGTTTCATTGCCGAGGAAGGGAGCGGAAGCCTCACGACCGAAGCGTATTGTTGGGTGGTTGACCCGCTGGACGGCACTACCAACTTCATTCATCAGAATGCCCCCTTCTGTGTCAGTATTGCTTTGCGCAATCGCGAAGAGATTCTCTTGGGAGTGGTGTACGAAGTGTGTCGCGACGAATGTTTCTGGGCATGGAAAGGAAGTGCCGCTTATCTGAACGGCAAAGAGATACACGTCACTGCAATCGACAATCTCGATCAGGCGTTCATCGAATTGGGATTCCCCTACGATGCCGAGCGCTTCCGTCCCATCATCACCAGATTGATAGAGAGACTGTACGGACGGGTAGGCGGGTTGCGCCTGATGGGTTCGGCCGCTACAGAGCTTTGTTACATTGCCGCCGGCCGTTTCGAAGCCCGCTTTGAAGGCTTGCTGGGGCCTTGGGACATCGCCGCCGGTACAATCATCCTGACACAAGCGGGCGGAAAAGTCACCGATTTCAGCGGAGGCGATTCCTTCTATTCTGGGCGCGAAGTGTTGGCTTCGAACGGCCTGATTCATGAACAAATGGTTGAAATTATTGCAGAAATACAAAAATAAAAGGGAAAAATAACAATTTTCCCTTTTTTCTTTCTATATTTGTGGACGTTTTGAATAACTGTAAATTTATTGAATTATTAACTTAATACGTAAATAACATGATACTTGACACACTTGACAATTTGGAGAAGTATGCCTCCTTGAACCCTTTGTTTGCACAGGCAATCGAATATTTGAAGAATACCGATTTGAATGCGTTGGAAGTTGGTAAGGTGAAATTGCAAGGCGACGACCTGGTGGTGAACGTTTCTCAGACTTCACCGAAGGGTAAGGAAGCGGCCAGACTGGAGACACACAACAAATTCATCGACATTCAGATTCCCCTCTCGGGCGATGAGGTGATGGGATACACTCCCGGCAATGACCTGCCCGCCGCCGAATACAATGCCGAAAAGGACATTACTTTCTTTGAAGGATTGGCCGAAAGCTATTTCACTGTGAAACCCGGCATGTTCGCCATTTTCTTCCCTCAGGACGGACATGCGCCCGGCATTACCGGAACGGGGGTAAAGAAAATCATCGTGAAAGTATTGGCATAAACAACCCTTAAATCTTCACCCCGACAAATAATTATGGATACTCAGTTGACACTCATCAAGAATGACCCTTGGCTCGCGCCTTATGAAGAAGCCATCACCGGCCGTCATCAGTTTGTAAAGAGGAAGTTGAAGGAACTGACCAACAATGGTAAAATATTGTTGTCGAATATGGCAAACCGCCATCTTTATTTTGGCCTGCACGCCACCAAAGATGGTTGGGTGTTTAGGGAATGGGCACCTAATGCTAAGGAAATCTATTTGATTGGCGATTTCAATAATTGGCAGGAACATCCCAAATACAAACTGCGCAAGGTAAATGTAGTGAATTGGGAATTGAATCTTCCGGCCGATGCCATCAAGCATGGCGACTTGTATAAACTCAAAGTCCGTTGGAAAGATGGCGAAGGCGAGCGTATCCCTTCGTGTGCACGTCGGGTGATACAGGACCCTGTTACCAAAATCTTCAGTGCCCAAGTGTGGAAGCCCGAAACTCCTTACAAGTTCAAAAATAGCACTTTCCACCCGAAAGCCGAACCGTTGCTCATCTATGAATGCCACATCGGTATGGCTGCTGAAGAGGAGAAGGTGGGCAGCTATACCGAATTTCGCGAACTGGTGCTTCCGCGTATTGCTGCCGATGGGTACAACTGCATCCAGATTATGGCCATTCAGGAGCATCCCTACTACGGAAGTTTCGGTTATCATGTGAGCAGTTTCTTTGCCGCCTCTTCGCGCTTCGGAACTCCTGAAGAACTGAAGCAGCTGATTGATGAGGCTCATGGTATGGGGATTGCCGTCATCATGGACATCGTGCATTCCCATGCCGTGAAGAACGAGGTTGAGGGACTTGGAAACTTTGCTGGCGACCCCAACCAATATTTCTATCCCGGCGATCGCCACGAGCATCCGGCGTGGGACTCCCTTTGTTTCGACTATGGCAAGAACGAGGTGCTTCACTTCCTGCTTTCCAACTGTAAGTATTGGATGGACGAGTTCCGTTTCGACGGTTTCCGTTTCGACGGTGTCACCTCCATGCTTTATTATAGCCACGGATTGGGCGAAGCCTTCTGCAATTATGGCGACTATTATAATGGCGGACAGGACGATAATGCCATCTGTTACCTGACATTGGCCAACTTGCTTATCCACGAAGTGAATCCGCGGGCCATTACCATTGCCGAAGAGGTGTCGGGAATGCCCGGACTGGCCGCTCCTTTCATTGCTGGCGGTTATGGCTTCGACTATCGCATGGCCATGAACATCCCTGACTATTGGATTAAGACCATCAAGGAGAAGAAAGACGAGGAATGGAAACCCAGCAGCCTCTTCTGGGAGGTGACCAACCGACGTGAGGACGAGAGAACCATTTCCTACGCCGAAAGCCACGACCAGGCTCTGGTGGGTGACAAGACCATCATCTTCCGCCTTGTAGATGCCGACATGTATTGGCACTTCAAGAAAGGCGACGAGAATTTCATGGCTACCCGCGGTATAGCTTTGCATAAGATGATTCGCCTGTTGACGGCCACCACCATCAACGGCGGTTACCTCAACTTCATGGGCAACGAATTCGGACATCCCGAGTGGATTGATTTCCCGCGCGAGGGTAACGGATGGTCGCATAAGTATGCTCGCCGTCAATGGAATCTGGTTGATAACAAAGAACTCTGCTATCATTATTTGGGAGACTTTGACAAGGAGATGATTCACCTGATTCGTAGTTTGCGGAACTTCCACAGAACTGAAGTCGTGGAGATTTGGCACAACGATGGTGACCAGGTGCTTGCCTATAAGCGTGGCGATTTGATATTTGTCTTCAACTTCAGTCCTGACCGTTCTTACACCG
>CAZDAN010000071.1:0-9667 GCA_964503565.1 uncultured Bacteroides sp. | reverse complement strand
GTTGATATGGAAAATATAAGTAGTATTTTACAGGGTTGGTATGCTGAAAACCGACGTGAACTTCCGTGGCGGATAACCAAAAATCCCTACCACATTTGGGTGTCGGAAATAATATTACAACAAACTCGTGTGGCGCAAGGACTCGACTATTTTCTCCGCTTTATAGAGCGTTTCCCCGACGTAGAGGCGTTGGCCTCGGCCGACGAGAATGAGGTAATGAGACTTTGGCAGGGACTTGGCTACTATTCAAGGGCAAGACACCTCCATGCGGCGGCTAAGCAGATCTCATCCGCCGGCTGTTTCCCCTTCACCTACGAGGATGTCTGTTCTCTGAAAGGAGTGGGCGATTATACGGCGGCAGCCATCTGCTCCATTGCATACGACCTTCCTCATGCCGTGGTGGATGGCAATGTCTATCGGGTACTTTCCCGCTTGCTCGGAGTGGAGACTCCTATCGACTCTGCATCGGGCAAGCGCGAGTTTACCGCCTTAGCTGATGCTTTGCTCGACCGATCCCATCCGGGCGAACACAATCAGGCCATCATGGATTTCGGAGCCATGGTGTGCACACCTCAAAGCCCCCGGTGCAGCGAGTGCCCCTTGGCAGACCGATGTGTTGCCAAGGCTGAAGGGAAAGTGAATCTGTTGCCCGTGAAGCAACACAAGACGAAAACGAGCAACCGCTACTTTAATTATATATATGTTCGCGCGGGCGCGTACACCTTTATCAATAAGCGCGTGACGGATGATATTTGGCGCAATCTCTACGAACTGCCTTTGATAGAAACCGACCGTGAAATAAGTGAAGAGGAGTTTTACGCCCTTCCCCAATTGCAAGCAATGGTGACCGATGACGAACGTCCTGTTTTCCGTTTGTTGAGGCGCGGAGTGAAGCATGTATTGTCCCATCGGATTATCTATGCCAACTTTTACGAAGCCCTTCTACCCGAGGAGACACTCTCATTTTCCACCTTCCAGCGTATTCGCGAAGAGGATTTGGAGAAATACCCTGTTTCACGTCTTGTGAGTCTGTTTTTAGAAAAAAAGCTGTAATTGTTTGGTCAACCAATGAATAATGTGTAATTTTGGCAATTATTTCAATAAGCAACATAAACTATGTCAGTAAATAAAGTAATATTGATTGGTAACGTAGGGCGCGACCCCGAGGTACGTTACCTGGATAGCGGAGTAGCAGTGGCCACTTTCACTTTGGCCACTTCAGAGCGTGGATATACCTTGCAGAACGGAACTCAGGTGCCCGAGCGAACCGAGTGGCACAACATCGTGCTTTGGCGCGGATTGGCCGAAGTGGCCGAGAAGTATGTGCGCAAGGGCGACAAGCTCTACATCGAGGGCAAGCTCCGTACCCGTTCGTATGACGACCAGAATGGTGTGAAGCGCTATGTGGTAGAGATTTTTGCCGACAACATGGAGATGCTTTCAGCTCCCCGTCAGGGTGGTGCGGCTCCCATGGGCACACCGGCTCCGCAAGCACAATCCGTAGCTGCTCCCCAACCCGATGGCAACATGCCATTCTAAAGAACTCTTTTGTTGAACCAAATCAATAATCATTGGACTTAGATTCGTATTTATGCCAGTTGGCAAGCCTGTTTGACGGAATCACGTTGCACACTCCCGGCACGGGAGCCATTGTAGCCTTAGTCTTGGCGATTATCCTTTTAGGATGTTCGGGATTTGTATCTGCATCCGAAATCGCCTTTTTCTCCTTGTCGCCCAAGGATATGAGCGACATCAATCAGCGAGGTAAGAAAGTGGACAAGCGCATCCTCTCCCTTTTGGACGAGTCGGAACGCTTGTTGGCTACCATCCTCATCTCCAACAACACGGTAAACGTAACCATCATCATGCTCTGCAACTACTTCTTCAGCGAAGTGGTCGATTTCGGTACAGCCGAGATTGTGGAGTTTCTGGTACTGACCGTGCTTCTTACCTTCCTGCTCTTGCTCTTCGGAGAGATTATGCCCAAAATCTATTCGGCACACAACACGTTGCCCTTTGCCCGCTTCTCCGCTCCGGTGTTGAGCGTGCTTTGTAAGGTATTCCATCCCCTTTCGAGCCTGCTGATGCACTCTACATTCATCGTCAATCGCGTGGTCTCCAAAGAAAACCACAGCATCTCGGTGGACGAACTTTCGCAAGCGCTGGAGTTGACCGACCGCGAAGAGATTAAGGAAGAGCGTAACATCCTGCAAGGCATCATCCGCTTTGGTGACGAAACGGCCAAGGAGGTAATGACTTCGCGCCTCGACATGGTCGATCTCGATATTCGAACCCCTTACACCCAGGTACTGAAAAACATCGTGGAGAATGGCTATTCCCGTATGCCCGTTTACGAAGGTTCGCAGGACAACATCAAGGGAATACTCTACATCAAAGACCTGCTCCCTCATCTGAACAAGGGGGACAATTTCCGATGGCAATCACTCATACGCCCCGCCTATTTTGTGCCCGAGACGAAGATGATTGACGACCTTTTGCGCGATTTCCAGAAGAACCACATCCATATCGCCGTGGTAGTGGACGAGTTCGGAGGAACTTCCGGTATCATCACCTTGGAAGATATCATTGAGGAAATTGTGGGCGAAATCAACGACGAGTACGACGAAGAAGAGCGCCAATATGTAAAGGTGGACAAGGACATCTATGTCTTCGAAGCAAAAATCCTCCTGTCCGATTTCTACAAGGTGCTGAACACCGAATACGAAGAGTTTGAACCCATTGTAGGCGAAGCCGACACATTGGCCGGTCTGTTGCTCGAAATCAAGGGCGAGTTTCCCCAGTTGCACGAACAATTGGAATACGGACGCTACAGCTTCGAAGTGCTGGAGATGGATGCCCGCCGCATCCTGAAGGTGAAGGTACAAGTCCGTGAAAGCGACACCGACACCTCCGATGAAGACGAAGATTGATAGAGACTCTATGCCCCTGTATCAACACCATTTTTTGGACGAAGCGAAGTGCACGGTCGCCATTTGGCAGATTACCGAGAGTGAAGAGGAGTTGGTGGCCCCCTTGCCCAATGGCAGCCAATTGCTCGACGAAGCCCACACCCGTTTCAAAGCCGCCGGCCGCCGCCTCGAATGGTTGGCCGTGCGTCGCTTGTTACACGAGTCCGGCATCAGCTCCCCCATCGGCTACCACCCCTCCGGACGTCCTTACCTGACGGACGACCCCCACCACATCAGCATCTCACACACTCGCGGATATGCCGCCATTGCACTCCATCGCAATGCCCCCGTGGGAATCGACATCGAACAGCGCACTGACAAAGTGTGCCGTGTGCAGGACAAATTTCTCTCTCCCGAGGAAAAACATTTTCTCCCCTTGCTGAGAAACCGCGTAGAGGCTCTGCTTGTCATCTGGACAGCCAAAGAGTCTATCTTCAAACTCATCGACCGCGAAGGCATCGACTTCTCCGCCCACTTCCATCTCTCCCCCTTCACCGTAGCCGAGGAGGGAATCCTTTCTGCCCACGAGACATTCACTGCCGACCAACTCACTTTCCGCCTCCACTACCGGATTCATTCCGATTTCATCATATTGGTCTCCGTCAAACCATAGCTAATCTGTTCCTTTCCCTTTCCCCACTTTCCCTTTCCGCTCTACAATTCTAAGAAATCAAACGGAAAGAGACGAATAAAAGAAAGAAAAAATGAATCAGTCCGGCATCGTCGGAGGAGTCAATCCTCATTGATGCGTCGCCTTATACCAATTCGTCTCGGTTTTGGGGTCGGCCAAGTGATGAGTACTGGGGTCGGAGGTGGTGAGTCCGCAGAAGCGGTTGATAGGGGTCTGTTGCATATTCAACGCCGAATAGTAGGTGGGCGTGTGGCGACACGATGTGGGGGGCACGGCACGCTGCAACTGCTCGTTGAAACGGGCAAGCAGGAGGCTGTCAGTACAGAGGTTGGCAACGTAGTCACCATAATCATAGAAGATGTGAGGACTATATCCGTCAAGGGGTTGCAACGATTCGGTCAGGTTGCCGTCCCATGTGTAGCGGGTATTTATCTCGCGCATCAGAGTGGCAAGGCTGTCCAGTTCGGCCGTCACCGTCGTAGCGATGGTGCCACAGGGCATGGAGTAGTCGGTGTAGAAGTCGTAGAATGTCTGGCCGATGGCATCGTAGTCCACTTCGCCTAACATGTGCTCGGCAAGGAGGTGATAAGGCATTCCGTATGCCATCACTTCGCTGGTGGAGGCGATAAGGTGGCGGGTGACATGGCGGAGGTCGTAGGCAACCTCAATGTTGGACATGTAACAATCGTCGAAGAGGATGTACTCCATGACAATGCCCGCCCGCCCGATGGCTTGTGCCAAGGTGGTGATGTCGGTCTGGTGATTGGAAGTGGTTCCTCCGAAATAGCGGGTCAGGTAGTCGCCCTGCGCCTCCCAATGATAGAGGGGGGCGGCAGGCTGGGCTGCTGATGAGGATTGGAAATGCGGTGTCCTGGTCTTCTGCACGGGCAACCATCCCATGCCGTGTCCGCCAATAGTCATCGAGTACTTGTCGGCGGGTGCCAGACGTTTCACCTCATCCAATATTTCGGCAATCCCCTCGACCGTGGTGCAGGGATGGCTTTCGTATTCCAACAGGAGGCTCTCTTCACACGTGCCGTCGGAGGCTTTGTAGGCGAGTTCGAACAGAGAGGCTTTCGTGGAGCTGGTGGCAAAGAAGACAAGCACCCGCTCGTTCTTGAACATGCCGGTAGCGATGGCGTCCTTCATGTCGGCAATATTGATTTTGAAGAAGCTGGTCAGGTTGGTTGACCAGGGCATGTACATCAGCAACGTATGGGTCGGCTCCTTTTGGGGGATGGATTTGATGGGATCATCATTGTCGCCACACGAGGTACAAAGGAATGACAAAATTACGGCCACACTTAAGAAAAAGTTTTTCCAGACGGGGGAGTAAGTTATTCTATTCTTCATCGTTATTTTCTTTAATATATTGCTGTTATCTGTTTTTCAAATCTGATTGGCTTCGACCAAGCCGTTCATTACGGCATAGACGGTAAGCCCCGATACGGAGCGAATGCCCAACTTCTCGGTAATGTTCTTCCGATGGGTGATGACGGTGGTAAGGCTGATATTGAGCCGTTCGGCAATCTCTTTATTGATAAGTCCGCGCACAATGAGGACAAGCACTTCCACTTCGCGTGCCGACAACTTGAAAGAGTTGGTTGGCCGTTTCCGGGCCGTTTCCTGATGGGGCGAGCCATGAGTCTTTTGCCCATGTCCCACGTTGTGAAGTTGCAACAGGGCACGTGCAAGCCGGGGTTCGGGAAGACTGACGTCGAGTGTGTGGAAGTTGCTGAACGGGTTGCCGCTCCCATTCACCAGTACAATGCTCCGATGGATGCGCTCCAAGAAGAAGGAGGTATGTTCCAACACCACCGAGGAGGCCACAAAATAGTGGGCATACATGTCGGGCGTATCGTCCATCAGTGCACCGAATGAGCCAAAGCAGCGCACCGTCACTTGTGGAAGGATTTCCTCCAACAAGCTCTTCAATCCCATACAGGTGAATGTGTTGGAATCGACGATGGCAAATTCAGGAATATGGTGCATATCTTTCATATGTTTCTGATGTGTCAAGCCTAAAGGCGATGCAAAGATAGGCTATTTTATTGAAAACATCTTAATATTTTTACTAAATTAAGAATGAATCACTACCTTTGCACAAAATAACTACACAGAAAGAGTATGGAAAACAAGAAAGAAACACATCTGTTGATAGAAACATCAAAGGGAAATATCGTCGTAAAGCTGTACAACGAAACGCCGCTTCACCGCGACAACTTCATCAAACTGGCCAAAGAGGGCTTCTACGAAGGCACTCTGTTTCACCGCGTCATCAAAAACTTCATGATACAGGGGGGAGACCCCGAATCAAAGGATGCACCTGCGGGAAAGACGCTCGGCACGGGAGACACAGGGTACACCCTCCCGGCCGAAATTGTTTATCCCCAGTATTTCCACAAGAGAGGAGCGCTCTCTGCCGCCCGACAAGGTGATGAGGTGAACCCCGAACGACGTTCGTCGGGATGCCAGTTCTACATTGTGACCGGACAAGTGTATTCCCAATCCCAAATCGTCAGCATGGAGAACCAACTGAACCAGATGAAGTTGAAGAACGCCTTCGACACGCTGGCACGCCAACACATGAAGGAAATCTACAAGATGAGAAAGGCGAACGACATAGAGGGATTGCAGGCATTGCAAAACCAACTGATAGCCGAAGCACAGGCACAAGTGGCCGGTGAAGGCCCCTTCAAGTTCACACCCGAACAGATTGAAGCCTACACCACCGTAGGAGGAACTCCGCACCTGGACAACCAATACACCGTGTTCGGCGAAGTGACCGAAGGCATGGAAGTGGTTGATGCCATACAACGAGTGAAGACCAACCGTGCCGACCGCCCGGAAGAGGATGTCGTCATCCGCAAAGTGAGCATACTGGAATGATTGAAGTCAACAGACACAGGCTTGCCAACGGGTTGCGCATTGTGCACACCGAGGACCATAGCACACAGATGGTGGCCATCAACGTGCTCTACGACGTAGGGGCACGCGACGAAGAGGAACACCGCACCGGCTTCGCCCACCTTTTCGAGCACCTGATGTTTGGCGGCTCTGTCCACATCCCCGACTACGACACCCCCGTGCAGGAAGCCGGCGGCGAGAACAATGCCTGGACAACGAACGACCTGACAAACTACTACCTCACCCTTCCCCGTCAGAACGTGGAGGTGGGATTCTGGTTAGAGTCCGACCGTATGCTTGGCCTGGCCTTCTCGCCGGAGAGCCTGGAGGTCCAGCGCATGGTGGTGATGGAGGAGTTCAAGCAACGCTATCTGAACCAGCCATACGGCGACGCCGGCCACCTCATCCGCGAACTGGCCTATACGACCCACCCCTACCGTTGGCCCACCATCGGACGGAAGTTAGAACACATTGCCCATGCCACACTGGAGGAGGTGAAGGCCTTCTTCTTCCGTTTCTATGCACCCAACAATGCAGTACTCTCCGTGGCCGGAAACATCCGCTTCGATGAGGTGGTCCGCCTGGCAGAAAAGTGGTTTGGCGGGATTCCCCGAAGGGACGTCCCCGTCCGCAACCTGCCACAAGAGCCGAAGCAGACCGGAATACGCCGCAAGGAGGTCGTGCGCGATGTCCCCCTGGACACCCTCTATATGGCCTTCCATGTTCCCGCCCGTCTGCACCCCGACTACTATGCGGCAGATATGCTGAGCGACCTGTTGGCCAACGGAAGTTCAAGCCGGCTGATAGACCGTTTGGTGAAGCAGAAGCAGGTGTTCAGCCAGGTGGATGCCTACATCACGGGAAGCATCGACGAAGGATTGCTGCAAGTCACAGGCAAACCTTTGCCGGACATTTCCCTTAAGGAGGCAGAGGAGCACATCTGGAAAGAGTTGGAACAACTATGCCGGACACTGCCCGACGAGCATGAACTGGAAAAGGTGAAAAACCGATACGAAGCGGAGCAGACCTTCAAGAGCATGAACTTCCTGAACAATGCCATCAACATGGCATACTACGAGCTGACAAGCCGTGCCGAGGATGTCAACAAAGAAGTGGCGCAATATCGCGCCGTCACTCCCCACGACCTGCACCGGGTGGCCGAATACACCTTCAGGAAGGAGAACTGCTCTGTGCTATATTATCAGAAGAAGAGGAACAACTGACAACCGGCCGCCAACGACGGACAGCTTCGCCATCCCCCCCGCCCCGCCCCTCCCTCCGGACATGGGACGCGCCGGATGAGTTGAAGCCGAAAAAAACAAACTGAAACAGCAAAAGGACAGAAGAGCCATCGCAACCGCCCTTCTGTCCTTTTCCTTTATTATATATATATGTATGTCCTCACCCCTCTTACAGCGGATTGCTGCCCGTTCCGCCATCGGAACTGTCGCCGTCGGAGCTGCCGCTGTCGGACGAGCCGCTGTCGGACGAGGCGCCCGCCAATTCATCGGCCCACACGAAGGAGGCCTTCTGCATGGCCGCTTTCAGCTCCGAACCGGGTTGGAAGTTGATGCGCACGTTGCGCACATTGGCCGCCGTCAGTCCCTTTTGGGTCTCGGCACCGGTGGTGCTCACGCGCACATTGAAACTGCCCCAGTCGCCCAACTGCACACTTTGTCCGCCCAGCAGGGTGCGCTGCACCACCTTTCTCAACTGACGAATGGCCATCAGGGCCTCGGCAGGGTTCAGGGTCGTCTCGTCGGCCACCAGTTCGGCCACTTCACTCTCTGTCATTTTCTTCATGCTCTTCTGCACGCCGTACCACTTCATAGGCTCCTCCTTTTTCTGAGGATTGATACGCTGCACTTTTTTCAAAACAATTGCCATAGTTCTACAATGTTTAAAGGGTTAATAATAAAGGTTATTTTCGCAGTCGGCCAGTCCTGTTTTCACAGTTGGTCAACTTTGTTTTCACAGTTGGTCAACTTTGTTTTCACAGTTGGTCAACTTTGATTTCATAGTTGGTCAACTTTGACGTCACAGTTGGTCAACTGTGAAAACACAGTCGGTCAACTGTGAAAACGGGCCTCTTTTTCCGTCGTTATTGCTCCGTCGCTGCTTCTCCTGCAAACGTGACGGACTTTATCTGAGATATGCAAATGTTTGCTCATGTTTCTTGGGGGATTAGGGGATTATTTCAATGGGGGGATTCTTGTTTCAAAGCCTGCGGTTCGCGACGGACATCGAAGAGGTTGGTTATAACAATAATGCCTTTAGCCTCGTTGATGTAGTAGATTAACTTATAGTGTGAATGTACCACAAGCGACCGATATTCGTGTGCATACTTGGAAGCCATCAACGGTTCAACCTTTCCTATTCGGGGATTGGTAGCAAGGAGAGAATCGTGTTTTCGCACCTTTTGGTAAAATCGGGCAGCAGTCAATTCTCCAAACTTGCGAAGGCCATAGTCCGTTGCCGTCTCCAACCGCTTCAAAGCCTGTACAGTCCATTTCACTTGCATAGCCACGGATATTTACTTTCCATATAGGCGAAAACTTCTTCGCTGCTCAACAATTCATCCGCTTCATCGGCTTCTTCAGCTTCCTCGTTCCATCGGTTGAGTTCCTCCATAGTGAAGGGGCGGAGCCATTCAACTTCCGCTTCGTCCATTTCTGCCTTGCTATAAGGGGAGGGCGACTGCATCCCACGGTACGTCGCAGGGGCGGTGCGCTGATAGACCACCACAGGCTCGGCGGCTACCATCGTTTCCTCTTCGTACGGAGGATAGGGTTTAGGGGGCATCTTTTCGTCAGGAATCATAACGCTTTCTTCTTACTTATTTATTATTCGCCTGCAAATATATAGGAAATGAACGAGACAACCATACGGATGGAGATTTTTTTCACATATTCAATCCATCTTTTTTATGGAGCAATATATCTGTAAACTCACAGAATAGCCGTATCTTTGCAGCCGAATAGCAAATACTGAAAAACTTTTTTTTTTGAGAAGAAACACTGAGATGAAGAGACTCTTATCCATCGTGGCCGTGATGGCGGCCCTCCTCCTGACAGCTTGCGGGAGCGAGAAGAAGGGAACATTCCTGACCATCACCAACAACCAGTTCTGGAACACCGCCGACGGGCAGCCCATCTACAGC
>CAZDAN010000070.1:0-9672 GCA_964503565.1 uncultured Bacteroides sp. | reverse complement strand
TTATTTCTCAATCCGTCCCCATATATATATAAATAAGGTGTAGAAATGAAACATCTGCGATAGATGATGAGACGAATTTGCTGAATTTGTTTTGCACTCAAAACGATTTTTATTTGAATTTGTTTTGCGAGTAAAACAAATTATGCGTAATTTTGTCCCGTCTATAAAACAAATGAAGAATGGAAACATTGGTTAAGCGTTGTAAAAGACTGTTGGAAGTTACCTCAACCGACTATGTGCGGGGGGTAATGGAAGTCATCAATTGGGATGTACGTCTGGTGGCTATTCGTGGTGCACGAGGGGTGGGGAAGACAACCCTGATGCTGCAATATCTGAAGATGCACTATGGCATGGATTGTCGTGAAGCGTTGTATGTCAGTTTGGACAATCCCTATTTTACTCGCCATACATTGGAAGAGTTTGTCGAGCAATTCTATCTGTATGGAGGAAAATACCTGTTTCTTGATGAAGTGCATAAATATCCCAATTGGGGCCGCGAGATAAAGAATGTCTATGATGGCTATCCGACCCTTCGAATTGTCTTCAGTGGATCTTCGTTATTGCAAATATTGAATGCCGAAGCCGACCTTTCGCGTCGTTGCATCTCCTATGAAATGCAGGGGCTTTCATTCCGTGAGTTTCTGAAACTGTATCATCGGATTGATGTGCGTCCCTATACATTGGATGAGGTGTTGGCTTCGCCCGACACCGTGTGTGCTGAAGTGAATGCCAAGTGTCGTCCGTTGGCTTACTTCGACGAGTATTTGCAAATGGGCTATTACCCCTTCCGATTGGAGGGAAGTAGCGAATATTACACGCGTATAGAAAATGTGGTGAATATGATTCTCGAAATAGAACTTCCCCAACAGTGTGGGGTCGATTTGGGGAATGCACGCAAACTGAAAACATTGCTGACCATCCTCTCTACTGAGGTGCCTATGATGGTGGATATGACCAAACTCTCGTTGATGGCAGAAATGTCGCGCACCACCATTCTGACTTATCTGCAATATCTTCATCGGGCCAAATTGATTCATTTGCTTTATTCCGACCTTGATTCGTTGAAGAAATTGCAAAAGCCTGATAAAATTTACATGGAGAATCCCAACCTACTCTATGTCCTTTCGTTGGAGGAGGTCAACAAGGGAACTCTTCGTGAGGTCTTCATGGTCAACCAGTTGTCCTATCAGCATCAGGTAGAATATTGCACTCGCAGTGCCGACTATACCGTTGACCGTTGTTACACCATCGAAGTCGGTGGCAAGAACAAGGACGGAAAACAAATCGCCCACGCACAATCAGCTTTCATCGCTGCCGACAACATCGACTACCCCGTTGGCAACAAGATTCCCCTGTGGGCCTTCGGATTCTTGTATTGAAGTGCGAAAGATACATAAAAAAGAGACGGAAAATTTGCTGATAATCTCGATTGGGTGTAGAAAATGCTTGTTTGATAATCTCGATTTGGTGCGAATATGAAGCGGAGTGCTTGAGTTAAACTGTTGAGATATAGCAGTTAATGATTAAAATGTGTTCCCTTAGATTGTATAGATCTTTTTACCCCTTACGTGATACACGCCAGCGACGTAAAGGAAGAAGACGGAATCCTTTTCCTCCCGTTGTATATGACGCCATTGGTGTAGCATCCTTTAGGGGGAAATAGTTACGGCTCTACAAAGTGAAGTTTTCATTTGTAGAGCCGCTAATTTTATAATCTTGTTGTCCGTTCAAGCTACTTTACTAAAGAACCTGTCCAACGATGCTTGTTTGTCCGGTGAAGAACTTCTGTTTGTCGATGGAACAATAGCAGGGTATCGGCGGAGGCTTTTGTTTTGTGTCCGCCGAACATTTATGATGCTTCGTCCTTATATGTTTTAGCGGGAAATGTTTTTTTCCTCGGTATAAAGCCGTATCTTTGCGGCAGAATATGGGATGGCGGATAAGATAAGAACCGGGTATCCGATAAAGTGTATTTGTAGAACCATGCTAAAGAGATAATTATGATGAAAAGTTGGAAACTGGAGGCCCTTATCTTAGCGGCAGGATTGTTGCTGATGGGCAAGTTTGTGAAGGATGGATTGGACGGTTTCGCTAACCGTGACCGGGTGGTGAATGTGAAGGGACTGGCCGAAATGGAGGTGGCGGCCAACAAGGTGACGTGGCCCTTGATGTACAAGGCGTTGGGGAACGACCTCACGGCACTCTACAATCAGATAAACGGTACGAACGAGGCTATCGTTGATTTTCTGCAAAAGAAGGGTATTGCCAAAGAGGAGATTACCGTGAATGCTCCTGACATCATTGACCTTGATGCTGAGCGATACAGCAACAACCAGACGGGCTACCGCTACAATGTGACGGCCGTTATCACCGTCACTTCCACACAGGTTGACCTTGTGCGCCGGCTTATCAGCGAACAGGGTGAACTGTTGAAGCAGGGGATTGCCATCACGGGTGGCGACTATCGCTACAGCGTGCAATACGACTATACTGACCTGAACCGCATCAAGCCACAGATGATAGAGGAGGCAACGAAGAATGCCCGTGCGGCTGCCGAGAAGTTTGCCTCTGACTCTGATAGCGAACTCGGCAAAATCAAGCACGCCTATCAAGGACAGTTCAGCATCAGCGACCGCGATAGCAACACTCCTTATATTAAAAAGGTACGCGTAGTGACCACCATTGATTACTATTTGGAGGATTGAGCTTACTTCATTCGCCGACTAAGGATAGAACAATCGGTGACTAAGGATTGGGCTCTGTTTAAAAAGAGAGAACCCGCGAACCGTCTTCCTGCTCTTCGAGAGTGACACGGACGGCATCTTCGGGAAGAAGCTCTTCAATCAGTTCGGGCCACTCAATGAAGCAGAGGGCACCGCTGTAGAAATAGTCCTCGTAGCCCATGTCGTAAACCTCTTCGAGACGCTTGATGCGGTAGAAGTCGAAGTGATAGATGAGTTCGCCCGATTCGTCGGCACGATATTCGTTGACGATGGCGAAGGTGGGGGAGTTGATGACATCGGTGACACCCAACTCTTCGCATACGGCTTTGACAAAGGTGGTCTTGCCGGCTCCCATTTTACCGTAGAAGGCAAAGACGGTGTTCTCTTCCATAGCATCCACAAACCGACGGGCAGCTTCGTGGATATTTTCTAATGATGTTATTTTTATTTCCATAAATATAAAGTTGAGGATTTAGAGTTTAGGGCTTAGGGTTGAGAGACCAACTCCCTACACCCTCATCCCTACACCATATTTCATCTTTTCTTTGGTTGCAACGTAATGAGAGGAATGAGCATCTCCTCCATAGAGATACCGCCGTGTTGGAAGGTGTCTTTATAGTAGGAAACGTAGTAATTATAGTTGTTGGGATAGGCAAAGAAATCACCGCCCGTGGCAAAGATGTAGGTGGTGCTGATGTTGGGCGATGGCAACTGGGCCTTTGCCGGCTCCTTGATTTCGAAGACCTCTTTGGCATTATAGCTGAGATTCTTTCCCAACTTGTAGCGCAGATTGGTGTTGACGTTGCGGTCGCCCACCACTTTCACCGGGCGATCCACCCGGATGCTTCCGTGGTCGGTTGTGATGAGGGTGGTATAGTTGCTGTCGGCCAATAATTTCAGTAATTCGCGCACGGGTGAATGGCGAAACCACGAAAGGGTGATGCTGCGATAGGCGGCCTCGTCCTTGGCCAGTTCGCGCACTGTTTTACTCTCGGTACGAGCATGACTGAGCATGTCAATGAAGTTGAAGACAACTACGTTGAGGTCGTAGTGGCTCAGTTGCTTGAACTGGCTGATAAGTCTTTCAGCTCCCTGCGAATCGTTTATTTTGTGGTATGAGAAAGTATCCTTGCGACGGAAACGGTCCAACTGAGTCTGTACGAGTGGCGCTTCGTTGAGGTTCTTTCCCGCCTCTTCGTCCTCGTCCACCCACAAGTCGGGGAACATTTGAGCAATTTTGTTAGGCATCAGTCCGCTGAAGATGGCATTACGGGCATACTGGGTAGCCGTGGGAAGAATGCTCATGTACAGTTCTTCATCCACTGAAAATCCTTGTCCTAACTCGGCGCTTAATTGTCTCCATTGGTCGTAGCGGAAGTTGTCGAGTACCAATAGGAAGACCTTTTCTCCTTTATCCAACAAGGGGAAGATTTTACGCTTGAAGATGTCGGGACTCATCAGAGGGCGTTCGCCTGAAGAATCGGCTATCCAATCCAAATAGTTCTTCTTTATGAACTTGGCAAAGCCATTGTTTGCTTCGGTCTTTTGCATCTTCAGCATTTCGGTCATGTTGCTGTCGGCCTCGGACAGTTGTAATTCCCATGAGACCAATTGCCGATAGACTTCAATCCACTCTTCATAGGAACGTGCATCGTTTATCAGCATTCCCAAACGGCCGAAGTTCTGCTGGTAGCTTGAATCGGTCTTTTCTGTCAGGATGTCGCGCTGGTGAATGTTTTTCTTCAGCGTCATCAGTATCTGGTTGGGGTTGACCGGTTTGATGAGGAAGTCGGCAATTTTTCCACCGATGGCTTGGTCCATGATGTTTTCCTCCTCACTTTTGGTCACCATCACTACAGGTACTGACGGGGTCAGTTCCTTTATTCTCGACAAGGTTTCCAATCCACTGAGGCCGGGCATGTTCTCGTCCAGCATAATCAGGTCAAATGTATGCTTGCGACAGAGGTCCAATGCATCCTGTCCGTTGGTGGCCGTCATCACTTCGTACCCCTTGTTCTGCAAAAAAAGTATGTGTGGACGGAGCAAGTCCATCTCATCATCGGCCCAAAGTAGCAATCCGTTCTTCATCATTCACTCTCCTTTGTTCTTATTCGTCTTTCACTTCTTCCCACTCTTCTTCCAGCTTTTCGGCTTCGTCGGCATTCAGTATCTGTGGCTTGTCAAACATATAGCCATCAATCTCCGGCATAGGCAATCCGCCCAGATTCTTGTCGTAGAATTGTTGGTAATCATCGAAACTGTAGTATTTCTGAAGAAGTTCATAATTAGGCTTGGATATGAGCACCACGCGCAGTCCCTCGAGGCGCTTGTTCAGCCGCTCGTTGGCATATAGGCGCTTCATGTATTGGTAGCACTCCATATAGTTCATGAATTCGCCCACGGCAGTTGTGCCAATTCCGTTTTCTGCCACGGAGCGGATGTCGAAATTGCGTACCATGAAATGGGTAAAGTTATAACGGGCAATCTCAAACAACAATTGTTTTTCGTTCACAGCCCCCTCTTCGTATGCAAGGATAAAGAAATAGGGATCGGTCTGTTCGGCCGTAAATGAAGGTATGGAATCGACAGAAATGGAATCTCCGGACAATCCGCCCCGACGACGCGCCCAAATGGAACCGGCCGAGAAACTGCCGGACTGCAACAGACGACCTTCCTGTACACCTTTCAGTATCAGTCCGGCCATTTCGGTAATTTCATTCTCGGGATATTTCTCCACAATCACTTTCAAGTTGTTGAGGAATCCTTGTTGGTCTCCGCTCTCCAGTTGCCCCATGGCATGAAGGAACATGAACTTCGGCCGATGCTTGCCCAAGGGGTATTTGGATGCAGCATATTCGGCATTGGTTGCCACGGTCTGGAATTCTCCCTGCAAATAGGCTGCATAAGTGGATACGTAGAGCGAATCTTCCAAATGCTTGCCATATACCGCATTCTTTGCATAGTCAGGGTCGGAAAGCAGAATGGTATAATCGCCCATCGGATAACGGCTCTTCAGACTGTCGAGGTAAGCCGAAGCCTTTTCCGTCTTTCCCCATCGGGAATACATCAGGAAAAGATTGTAGTAAACCTCCTCCATTGACGGATAGTCGGGAAATTCGGTCAACAGGCGGTTGAAGGAACCTTCTGCCAATGAGAAGTCTTCCAATTTGTCTTTGTAAATCAGTCCGCAATTGTATAGTCCGTCCGAGAGGATGACATTGCTTTCAGCCATAGCCTCTTCGGTCAATGGGAGTTGCTGGATGTAGAATTGTGGATTCTTGTTGTCGGTTACGATGGAATCGGGAGCTGTTACCAGAGCAGTTGAATCGCTGGCTATGGAGTCGTTCAGTGCGGCCAAACTGTCCTCGGCTGCATAATCTATGGCTGCAAACTCTTCGGTATTTACCACTGTCTTGTTCTGACGTCGCCAGTTGTCCTCCAGTTTACGGCGTCCCCACTTGCGTTGGAAGTCGCCCTTTCCTTGGGCTACCAACTGCTGGTTATAGAAATACCAGGAACGGTCGCCACTCATACTGGCTGCAGTAGGAGTACGGGAAGACGGATTGCGACTGGCTGCACTGGCCAAAGCTGCATCGCGAGCAGCCATGCGCTCAGCTTGTTCGGCCTCTTTCTTTGCCTTCTCTTCTTCCTCTTTCACCCGTTCGATAATCTGTTCTATGACTTTCATTCGTTCGGCTTCGGGCATGGCCGCTAATCGTTGCAGACTGTCCTGAAGTTCCACAGCTTCGGCATGACCGACCAACTCGTCCAGCACTTCCGAACGACGACTGACGACCTTGTATTCATCCGTCTCTTTGTCTTCAAGCAGACCTATCACCTCGGCATAGCAACGCTGGGCATTGGTGTAGTCGGCACGTTCCCAATAGAGGTCGCCCAAGCGTAGGAGCAGAATACCTTTCTCCACCCCTCCGCGTGTACTCTTTTCAGCCCCCTCTTCGTAGTTTTGGATGGCTGCTAATGTGTCCTTCTTGGCCATATACAGATTGCCGATAGCGTAATATACCTGATCAAGATACTCCTTGTTCTTCGGGCTGCGTGCCATTGTTTTCAAGTGCTTGATGGTACGCTCACTCTCGTTCTCCGAAGCTACTTCGGTCTGTTTGATGCGGGCATTGAACTCCAATTCATAGGGTGGATTGGCCTTTATCACTTTGGAGAAAGCCTTATAAGCCATCGGGTCATTTCCTGTGTGCTGATATACCTGCCCCAATAAGAAATAATGACGGGCACGCTGTTTACCGGCCTTCTCTTTCTTCACAGCCTTTTCCAAATAGGGCAAGGCTTCACTGAAACGTCCTTGACGCAACAGGAAGTTACTGTAGGTGGCATTGCGCTCGCTCTCCAATTTTTGGGGCATACTGTCACGGGCTGCCTTGTTCAAAAGGTCTTCAGCATCGTAGAACCATTCCAGTTCGGTGTAGCATCGGGCCATCCACAAACGGGCTTCGGCCACCTTGTCGGGCTCACCCGCGTATAAACGGCTGATGTAGGAGAAGGTTGAAGCTGCTTCCAGAAATTCGCCTTTCTGGAACTGGGCTTTCGCCATCAGGAACCATGCATGATGAATAAATGGATTGTATTCTTTCTTGGCATACCAGCGGATGAGTTTTTCGGTCTTCTTTTCTCCTGCTTTCCGTTTGGGTTTCTTTTTGATAGAGTGTTGCTTGATGGCCTTTTGGGACTTTTCGATGGCGCGGTCAAAGTTCCCACTTCCGCTGCCTACGCTCTTTTTGTTTCCAATGGGGAAATAGGGTAACATCTCCATATAGTTATCCTTGTTGGCGCGTTCCAACTCCAACATTCCCTCTTTGTAGGCTTCGCTTCCATTATAATAGGTGTTGTAGCGGGCAGTAAAAGCATGCCAACGACGAGTGTTGGCGGTGTTCTTTTTGGTTGAACACCCCACGATTACCATTGTGGCTAACAATCCGATAAGTATATATATATGTTTCTTTCTCACGTGCGCTGTTGATATTCAAGTTTCGCAGGGTTTCACACCATATACATTATTAACTCACCACCCCCCCTTTTTATTGTATGAAGTAAGGAAGAGGTAGAGAAAAAATCAGTGCATCCGCCTTTCTCCTACAATCAGGAACACTTCGTCCTTCAGTTCGTCGGGTAACTCGATAGCGCGCAACTGAAGACTGCGTACCCAGCCGGCAACCTCTACCTCCTGCATGGTGTAAAGCACGTCGCGGAACTGCTCGACCTGTTCACCTGTATAGCCATCAGAGGGTGTACCCCGGTAGGTGTCCAATTCTTCATCGTCGTAATACTCAATCTGCTTGCTCACAGCGGCTAATAGGCTCTCTTTCTCGCATGTCTGGTGCTGGCCACAGCATTCCATATCCTCGATTTGTTGAATGTCAGGAAATTCCTCCAATTCGCCCCGCTCAATCTTCTTGCGGATAGAGCGGTTGCGAAGGGCACCCAGCACCAAGGCTACGGCCACCAGGGCGAGCAGACTCAGTATCAATATCAGTATCATGCAGTTATGATTTTACGATAAACCCAATCTTCTCCAAATCCCTCCAATATCCCGGATACGACTTGCTCACCACCTGCGGATTGTTGATGGACAAGCTGCCAAGCGTCATGCAAGCCGGTGCAAAGGCCATAGCCATGCGATGGTCCTCATACGTGTCGATGGCTGCATCAGGGTCGGCGGTGCATCGTTCACCCGTCCACTCCAGTATGCGGTCATCTTCCTCGCGGAGCACATAGCCCAGTTTCTTCAGCTCACAGATGAGAGCCGCCATGCGGTCAGTCTCCTTTATCTTCAGACTCTGCAGGCCTGTGAAACGGAAAGGCACTCCCAACATCGCACACGTCACTACAAACGTCTGTGCCAAATCAGGTTGGTTCACGAAGTCATACTCCATGCGATTCGCCAACCGCTCATTCTTGTGTAATGTTACACAATCGGTCATTTCATCATACTCCGTAGCTACACCCAACTGTTCAAACAACCCTGCCACCGCACTGTCTCCTTGATAACTGTGCGCATACAATCGGGGCAATGTCACTCGTGCCTCGGCATCGGCTGTCAAAGCTACCATTTCGTACCAGTACGAAGCAGCACTCCAATCGCTCTCTACCGTAAATGGTATAGGTGTATAGGGCTTGGGGCTTACTTTAATCTCGTTGTCGCCCGTCCACTCTGCTTCTGCACCGAAGTCGCGCATCAGTTGTAATGTCAGGTTGATGTAGGGGCGGGATATCACTGTTCCCTCCAAATGCAATGTCAGTCCGTTCTTCATCATCGGCCCAATCATCAGCAAGGCCGAGATGTACTGTGAACTGACATTTCCCTGAAGGGATACCTCCCCCTTGTCCAGCGCACAGCCGTTTACAAGCAAAGGTGGGTAACCTTCATTCTTTACATATTTCACTTGGGCACCTAATTGGCGGAGTGCATCCACCAATATCTTTATCGGTCGCTGTTGCATCCGTTCTGTGCCGGTCATTGTCTTCACACATCCCTCGCGTGTTGCAAAGTAAGCTGTCAGGAACCGCATGGCCGTACCCGCTGCCATGATGTCCACTACCGGCGCATCCTTCGTCAGCGCTGCCACCATCACACGTGTGTCGTCACAATCCGACACATTCTCCGGAACCTTTGTCGAGCCACTCAGCGCATTGATGATAAGTACCCGGTTACTGATGCTCTTCGAAGAAGGCAGTTCTATTGTATTCCTCACCTCCTCAGGAGGCGTTAAAGTAATCTGCATATTCTATATTATATTATTTCCTTGCAAAAGTAAGAATAAATCCCCTAATCCCCCCATTCATTCCTCAAAAAGTAGTTAAAAAGGGGGATATTTTCACTTTTTCAAAAAAAACTTCCCGAAATGTTTGTCTATTCCAAAATAAGCCGTACCTTTGCAGCGCTTTTAGAGAAAAGCCCAATCGGGATGTAGCTCAG
>CAZDAN010000069.1:0-9703 GCA_964503565.1 uncultured Bacteroides sp. | reverse complement strand
TACTCCGTGGGCCATAAAAACTTGAACTTATGGAAAAACGAGAAATTTGGAAAATCATCATTCAGACATTGATAACGATTCTGACCGCCATCGGCACGAGCATCGGGGTGATGAGTTGTATGTAGGCCGTCTAAGGTCTAAGAACTACAGTATGGAGGTGTAGCGATGGAGTATGGAAGTGTGTGTTCTCTTTCGGGTGTATATTTATACAATCGCTCTGTATTTTTATGCAAAACTGACCGCGCGAGAATCGCCTGTATGCACGCAAGTTTTCTTTCGCGAGAAAAATGGGTGAAATTCCCAATGGGACGTAAGTGGTTGATGTTCAATAGATGAATAAGAAAGTGTCATCCCAAGGCTAAGGTGGGTTCAGCCTTGGGATGGTGGGTGGAGGGTTGCTTGTATTTTCGGATTCTTTACACGAATAGTGATTAAATGTTTACACTGAATCGTTTAAAAAGAAACCTGTGAGGAAAGTCGTCAATATATCCGGTTGCCGAAGATGCGGCTACCTACGCGGACAAGGGTGCTTCCTTCATCGATGGCAATGGGATAGTCGTCGCTCATGCCCATGGAGAGTTCGCGAAATTCGGGCCTGTCGGAGAAAAATTCTTTCTTCACTTGGGAGAAAAAACTTCCTAACGTGGCAAATTCGCAGCGCACTTGATTCATATCGTCGGTGTTGCTGGCCATGCCCATTAGGCCACGTATGCTGACGTAGGGGAGGGTGCGCCATTCGCCTTCGGACAACATCTGGTGACATTCGTCGGGTGAGAAGCCGAACTTGGTTTCCTCTTGTGCCACGTGCAACTGGAGCAGGCAGGGTATGGTGCGCCCCACACGTTGGCCCTGACGGTTGATTTCGAGGAGCAGTTTGTAGCTGTCCACACCGTGGATAAGGGCGACGTAGGGGGCGATGTACTTCACCTTGTTGGTTTGCAAGTGGCCGATGAAGTGCCATTCGATGTCGGTGGGCAGCTGTTCGTGCTTGGCCGTCATCTCCTGCACCTTGCTTTCGCCAAAGAGGCGCTGGCCACCGTCGTAGGCTTCTTGCAGGGCTTCTACGGGGTGGAACTTCGACACGGCCACCAGCCGCACGCCGGTGGGAAGGGTGGCGAGCACTTCGCGGATGTTTTCTTGGATGGTCATTGTTGTATTTGTTTATTGTTGTCCTGCTTCGGGGAACTCGGGCTTTACGTCCGGCTCCACTTCGTAGCGATAGACATCCATGATGGCGGTTTCGGCCATCGAAGCAATTTCATAGTCGGCCATCGAGCCTTTCATTCCTTCGTCGAGCTTTTTTACTGCATCGCGCAGGTCGGATGCTTGAATCAGTACATTGGAGGCCACTTTCTTTTCGTTGCCGCTCTTTTCATCGAGGGTGATGAAGAGCAGTTTCGACTTGAACCAGCGGTCGGCCGCCTCTTCGTCGCTGAAGAACAGTTCGCTATAGTTGGCGCGTTTGATATCTGATACGGTAAATTCGCCGCTGATGAAGGGCTTCATCTCTTCGATGATGCGTGCTTCGGCTTCGGTGAAGCTGAGGGCGTCAACCAAGTAGGGTTCGGTCACTTTCTTTACCATACCGTTCTCCATTGTCTTTTCGTAGCGGATTTTGCATTCAAACCAAGTCATAGTCTTTTTCTTTATTTATTATATTAAAATGTCAGTTATTTCTTAATTCATTCATTCGTTGGCGGGTCAAGTCCTCTATCACCTCGGCGGCCACCTTGGCGGTAGAGATTGGGTCGAGTTCATATTTTCGTGCCAATTCTTCCTGTGCCTCTTTCAACTCCTGCATTCCTCGGGTGCTGACGCTGGTGAAGATGCCCGTTTCGCTCTCCATGTGTTTTTTCGAATAGATTTCGTTGATGACGGGAATGGCTTTCTCGCGGAAGGCTTTCTTGAAGATATCGTTCAATTTATGTTCGTACTCCTTCATCAGTTCGTTCTTTTCGCGTTCTATGGCTGCTTCGCGGACAGCCATGGCCGAATCGCTCAGGTAATATTCTTGTCCGCTGATGGAGTCATAGACGTAGGTGTTGTTGGCCGTGGGTTCGATGAAGTGAATATCCTCTTCCCCGCTTGAGGTGGTAATCCAGAATAGTACCCCTACGGCTATCAGCGTGGCCACCGTCCAGGCAATGCCTTTATAGAGGGTTTGCATCATCCGTCCGCTGGTTACCAGTTTGCGGAAGTCGGCGATGCTTGCCGGCCGTTGGGCGGGATTGTCGGCCGTGGCCAGTTGCACGGCTTTGCGGTAGGGGTAGGGCAGGGTACTCATGTCGTAGAGGTAGGCGATGAGTTTTCCCAGCGCATACATGTCGCAGGCTACCAAGTCGGCAGACTGATTTTCCTCGAATAATTCGGGTGCGATGAATCCGTTAGGTTTTATTCCCAGCCAGCTGCTCAGGTGGGTGTAGGTAAAAAACGGGTTGGCCAGCCTCACGCTCTTCTCATTTTTGGTGAGCAGGATGTTGCGCGGGTGGAGGTCCAGTTGGCTGACTCCCCGTTCGTGCAGATACTCCAAGGCGTCGGCCACTTCGTCGATGATGCGTTCCAGTTCCTTTCCTTCTGTCACGAACGACGGATTCTCGTACAGCAACTCTTCCAATGTCATGCAATTGAGCGGGTCGACCGCAACTTCGGTGCTCCCTTTGGATGGAAATTCCTGGCCGAAGCGCAGGATGTGCGGGTGTTTCAGTCCTCGCCAAAGGGTGACCTCTTCTTGGAATGACTCCACACACTCTTCGTCGGAGCAGAAGGCCGGTTTCAGGCAGTACGTCAAGGTGCGCCGTCCGCCCTCTACCGATTTGTACAGCTCGGTCAGGTAGGCGGATGTCAGCAACATTCTGTTCTTGTCATTGCGCTTGTCAGTCTTCATCTGTCTTCGTCTCTTTTCCTTGAGGAGAGGAACTTTTTCGAATAGGCGGCAAAAGTAACCAAATTATTCGATTGAAGCACACAAACAGAGCAAAGAATTACAGTTTTAGGGAGAAAAATGGGGAATATGCACCTTTGGGGCAGATTTTACTGACTTTATTTTTGCGGGGGTAAAACATTCGTTTTATCTTTGCACCTTCATTGTACAATCTTAGAAAAAAGCAACAAGAGCGACTATGCCCACTATATCGGTTCGCGGACAAGAGATGCCCGCATCACCTATCAGAAAGTTAGCCCCCCTTGCCGATGCCGCCAAGGCACGCGGCACGCATGTGTATCATTTGAACATCGGTCAGCCCGACCTGCCCACTCCTCAGGTGGCGCTTGAGGCCATTCGCAATGTGGACCGTAAGGTGTTGGAGTATAGCCCCAGTCAGGGATACCGCAGCTATCGCGAGAAGCTGACGGGATACTACAAGCGGTTTGACATCAACCTGACGGCCGATGACATCATCATCACCACCGGAGGCTCCGAAGCCGTGCTTTTTGCCTTCCTTTCGTGTCTCAATCCGGGCGACGAAATCATTGTGCCCGAACCTGCATACGCCAACTACATGGCCTTTGCCATCTCGGCCGGTGCTGTCATCCGCACCATTACGACTACCATCGAGGAGGGATTCTCGCTCCCCAAGGTGGAGAAGTTCGAGGAACTCATCAACGAGCGCACCAAGGCCATCCTCATCTGTAATCCCAACAACCCCACGGGTTACCTCTATACACGTCGCGAGATGAACCAGATTCGCGACCTGGTGAAGAAGTACGACCTCTACCTCTTCTCCGATGAAGTCTATCGCGAGTTCATCTACACCGGTTCGCCCTACATCTCGGCCTGCCACTTGGAGGGGATTGAGAACAACGTGGTGCTCATCGACTCCGTGTCGAAGCGTTATAGCGAATGCGGCATCCGCATTGGTGCCCTCATTACCAAAAATGAGGAAGTGCGCAAGGCGGTGATGAAGTTCTGCCAGGCCCGCCTCAGTCCCCCGCTCATCGGACAGATTGCCGCCGAGGCTTCGTTGGATGCGTCGGACGAATACCTTCGCGAGACGTACGACGAATATGTGGAACGGCGCAAATGCCTGATTGACGGATTGAACCGCATCCCCGGTGTCTATTCACCCATTCCTATGGGAGCCTTCTACACCGTGGCGAAGTTGCCTGTGGATGATTCAGAGAAGTTCTGTGCTTGGTGTCTGGCCGAGTTTGAGTACGAGGGTGAAACCGTGATGATGGCTCCCGCCAGCGGATTCTACACCACCCCCGGTGCCGGACGCGACGAAGTGCGCATTGCCTACGTGCTGAAGAAGGACGACCTCGTGCGTGCCCTCTTTGTACTCCGCAAGGCGCTCGAGGCTTATCCTGGTCGAACCTTATAAGAAAACTGTACCCTTGTCCTTCCCGTTATTCATCGCCCGCCGTATTTATGGAGACAATGGTCTTCCTGGAGAAACGCGCGTGTCGCGTCCGGCCGTGACCATTGCCATGATAGGGATAGCTGTGGGGTTGGTGGTGATGATGCTCTCCATGGCGATAGCCTTGGGGTTCAAACAGGAGATTCGCGACAAGGTCGTGGGCTTTGGCTCACACATACAGGTGGCTAACTTCAGTCGGACGGATGTCTATGAAATGCGTCCTGTCGTGGGAAGCGACAGTGTCCGCCAACTCATCTGCCACGCTTCGCCCGGAGTGGCTCACATCCAGCGCTTTGCCATCAAACCCGGTATGCTGAAGACCGAGGACAACTTCCAAGGCATCATTCTGAAAGGTATCGCTCAGGAGTACGACACCGCTTTTCTTGCCCGCCACTTGGTGGAGGGGCGAATACCCCTTTTTACTGACACAGTGGCCTCGGGCGAAGTGTTGGTATCGCGCCAAGTAGCCGACAAGATGGGCTTACGGGTAGGCGACAAAATCAGTACCTATTATATAGAAAAGAACGTGCGCGCGCGGCGCTTCACCATCAGCGGAATCTATCAGACAAATTTTGCCGGATACGACGACCGCTTCTTCATTACCGACCTCTACACCGCTTCGCGCTTGAACAATTGGAAAGACTCCGACTTGGTGAGCGGACTGGAAATCCGAATCTCTTCCGAAGCCTTGTTGGAACAATGTGCAGGCGAGGTGGCTTCCGTCATCAATCGTCAGACCGATCGCTACGGAAATGCCTATCTGGCACAGAGCATCGAACAACTCTATCCCTCCATTTTTGCTTGGCTTGACGTGCTCGACACGAACGTGGTGGTCATCCTTGTCCTGATGCTCGGAGTGGCCGGATTCACCATGATTTCGGGATTGCTCATCCTGATTCTGGAGCGCACCAACATGATTGGTGTCCTCAAGGCACTGGGTGCGCCCGACATCACCATCCGTCGCATATTCCTCTATTTCTCGGCCTTTCTTATCCTGAAAGGTATGTTTTGGGGCAATCTCATCGGCTTGCTTCTCTGCCTCGTGCAGAAGTATGGCGGGGTTGTCCGTCTCGACCCTCAGACGTACTATGTCGAGGTGGTTCCCGTGTTGATAGACATCCCCCTCCTGTTGTTGCTCAACGTGTGCACCTTGCTTGTGTCAGTCCTGATGCTCGTTGGCCCTTCGTTACTCATTTCGCGCATCAAACCGGCCAAGGCCATCCGCTTTGAATAATTCTGCTTGGGATTCCTCCAAATCCTCTGTAATTGGCACTCCTATGAATCGAATGTTGCTCTTCATCCTATTGTTTGTTGTTTCCTTCCTTCGTGTGTGGGGAGGGGAGAGGGAACGTGTGTTGCCTCGTTTCGAGTGTTTGGACGCGGAGGATGGGTTGAGTAGCAACGAGGTGTTGCATATCCTTCAGTTGCAGGATGGGCGCATGGTGGTGACGACGGACAATTGTATCAATCTGTATGATGGCAAAGTCTTTCGCCAATTTCCCTGTATGGCGCACGAGGTGACGAAGATTCCCAATTATCATGGGGCTTACCACGTGTATGCCGACAAGGAGAACCGCCTGTGGGTGAAGGAGTGGGGCAATGTGTGGTGCATGGATTTGGATGCGGGCACTTTTGTGGATTTGCAATCCATACAACCCATGACGGATGTCTTTGTCGATTCGGCGCACGATTTGTGGATTGTGTCTGACACGACGGTGCGCACGGCCGAGGGAACGACCTACCATACCCGAGGGGAATGGGATAACCTGCAGGACCTTGAAGCCGATAGTGCCCGTTTGTACCTGTTTTATTCGACGGGCATGGTTGCTTGTTACAATCGTCAGAGTCAGGAGTTGCTCTACACGTCGCAATCTCCGATACTTGCTCCTTACAGACAGAGGGAAGATTCGGTGGAGGTGTTCCCTTACGAGGATTATGAAAGAACATCGTTGGTGGTGCGTGCCTCCGACGGCATGTTTTATCAGTTGCGTGGAGGGAGACGCTACATATTCCTGCGTTTCGACCCTGAAGCAAGGGAGTGGCATACGGTGTTTGAGACTTCTACGGGAGCTTTTCACAGTTTGTGTGTGCCTGGTGGCGACCTGGCTCTTTATCCTTCCATTTTATGCAATAAATGCTACTTTTGCATCCGGAAAACATTTATTCATAAATCACATAAAAGCATGAAAAAACAATTCTTTTCCCTTATGTGTCTGATGACAGCAATGACCACTCAGGCACAAACCGTGACGGAGACGAAGCACGGTGTCAAGGTGGATGTCGCCACTGAGGGGGTACCTACCACGGAAGTAATCGTCTATTCGCCCAGTATTATCCGAGTCGTCAAGTATGCTGACGGACTAAAACAGATGCCCGAAAAGAATAGTTACTCGGTTGTTCTGGAACCTACGGGAGCGGACTTTACCGCAAACGATAAAGGGGGTGTAGTGACCGTGAGCACAGGGAATATGACCGTAACTGTCGACAAGAAAACGGGTGCTGTCTGCTTTGCCAAAGGCGACAAGATGTTGCTTCAGGAGACGGCTGTCGGTGAGGTGGAAGTCATTGAGACAGGAGCCGACAAAGGAAACTATGCCGTAGCACAAAACTTCCGTCTGGACAAGGAAGAGGCCATCTTCGGATTCGGTCAGCGTGGAAGCCACAAACTGAATCAGCGTGGCGAGGAGATAAAGATGTGGAATACGAATGGCAACATTACTATCCCTTATTTTGCTTCCGACAAGGGGTACGGCTTCTATTGGGACAATGCCGGACGCACATTCTTCAAGGATGCAGAGACGCAAACACGTTTTGCCTCAGAAGTAGGACAGGGGATTGACTACTACTTCATCTATGGTGATGGTTCGCAGGATGCCGTAATGGCCTCCGTTCGCCAGCTTTCAGGACAAGCTACCATGTTCCCTCTTTGGACAATGGGATTCTGGCAATGTCGCGAGCGCTACAAAACGAGTGATGAACTGTGCGAAGTGCTCGACAAGTACCGCGAGTTGGAAATCCCTCTCGACGGTATTGTGCAGGATTGGCAATATTGGGGATGCGACTCCAATTGGAATGCCATGAAGTTTCAGAATCCTTATTATATAAATAAGGTGGGCGACGAGAAGTGGGCAAAATACTTGCCCGACGATCTGAAGCCCTTGGCACGGGAGTATGTGGAGAAGGGACTTGAGCCGCGCATCAAGTCGCCTCAGGAGATGGTTGACTATGTACATAGCAAGAACGCCCACCTGATGATTTCCATTTGGGCGAGCTTCGGTCCTTGGACAGAGCAATATAAGGAATTGGACAAAATTGGTGCCCTCTATCCCTTTGATACGTGGCCGCGCAACCGTGGTGTGAAGCCTTACGACCCTTTCAATCCGAAGGCGCGCGATATTTATTGGAAGTATTTGAAGAATCTCTATGATATGGACATCGATGCCTGGTGGAGTGATTCGACAGAACCTGACCAATTTGATCAACCTGGCGACGATGCACACATGACGCACGACGGTTCATGGAGAAGCGTGAAGAACGCCTTCCCATTGATGAGCAACAAAGGTGTGTATGAGAACCTGCGTAAGCAGAAAAAGAACACCAAGCGCTCTTTCCAGATGACGCGAAGCAGTTCGTTTGGTATCCAACGCTATGCAACCTTCAGCTGGAGTGGCGACATCACCAGCAACTGGCGTGTGATGAAGGCACAAATTCCTTCGGGATTGAACTACGTGACCTGTGGTATTCCCTTCTGGAATACTGATATTGGTGGTTTCTTCGGATGGGATATCAACAACGATACTCATGACTCCTTTGCCAAAGAGCTGCAAGTCCGTTGGATGCAATGGGGATGCTTCATGCCGTTGATGCGTAATCATCGTTCGGGGCCGATGTTGAACGAACTTTATCACTATGGCAAACCCGGCGAATGGGCATTTGATGTGCAGAAGGATTTCATTGAATTGCGCTATCGCCTGCTTCCTTACATCTATAGTATGATGGGTGAAGTGGTACAACGTAGTGGCTCGATGATGCGTCCGCTTTTCTTTGACTTCACACACGACAAGCGTGCCATCAATTTGACGGATGAGTATCTGTTTGGCCGTTCTATCTTGGTGAAACCGGTGACAGACCCGCTTTACACCTTCCAAAATGGAAAGAAGGGCTACGCCATTTATCCCGAGTTGGAGAAGGCGGCCGCTCCCGTAAGTGTCTATCTGCCTGCCGGAGCTGATTGGTATGACTTCTGGACGAATGAAAAAATCGTAGGCGGACGCACCATCAAGCGGTTGGCTCCTATCAGCCTCATACCTGTCTATGTCAAGGCCGGTTGTATTATACCTTTTGGTCCTGCCGTGCAATATTCAACCGAAAAGTCTTGGGACAATCTCGAAATACGTGTCTATCCTGGAGCCAATGGTGAGTTTGTACTCTATGAAGACGAGGGAGACAATTATAACTATGAAAAGGGAGCTTTCACCGAGATTCCTTTCCGTTGGGACGAAGATTATGGTACACTCATCATCGGTGCACGTAAGGGTAAGTACAACGGCATGTTGGACAAGCGTACTTTCCGCATCCATCTTGTCAAACCGGGAAGTCCTGCCGGTGATACGGAAGCGTCTGTTTTTGATGCAGTCGTGGATTATGATGGCAAGGAAGTACGTGTGAAACTGTGTGAAGGTATCGTACCTGATGGCAGAGAGAACATGACAATGCATATTGCCAATCCCAGCTTTGAGTCCGACGGACGTGCGGGTGACAAACTGGTACCTTGGGGATGGACGGTGAAAAGTCCTACTTCATGGTGGGGTATCAATGCGCACAGAGGTGGAGAGCCGGCTCCTACGCATGGCGACTATATCTTTGGCGTGTGGGATGAGGCCAATACTCATACGGCTACCATCAGTCAAGTATTGAAAGAGTTGCCTGTGGGTGAATATGAATTGTTGGTTGATATGCACGCGTCCAACACTCCGTCAGCTGTGCGCGTGGGCAATCAGCGCCTGTTTGCCAATGGAGTGGTTGCTTATTTCCGCGATCAGGTGAAACGTCCGGGCATCAGCGACGACCATCCGATGCAAACCGTCAAGTTGTCTTTTACTCAAACCAAAGAGGGGGAACCTGTCACTATTGGAGTGGCAACTGATGGAGCACCATCAGCCACTTGGTTCAAGGTGGATAACTTCCGTTTGTTTAAAGTGGTGGAGTAAAAAAGTGACTTAAGGGTTAATAAAACTTAAATGTTTGTGTAAATCAGATTCGTTTTATTGTATAAACGACAAAAAGCCGTATCTTTGCACCGTGTTTTTCATGGTATTAGATTTAAGGTTAATGGAAGATTGGTTGTC
>CAZDAN010000068.1:0-9703 GCA_964503565.1 uncultured Bacteroides sp. | reverse complement strand
CTCGTCAAGGTGGTTTAATATGCAATTTCATCCCAAGTTATTTTTTAATCATTACCTAACTAATATTTCCATATCGTACATATTTTGATAACACCTGCAAAGGTAGTAATTTTATCGATTGTTAACGATAGAATTTATGGAATAATTGGTTTTATCGATTATAAACGTGGATTTATGCACGAGAAAGGGGCACTTTTGTACTTATTGGCAGAGGGTGGCGCACACTTTGTCCTGCCAGACGCGGGCGGGGCGGGGAGTGAGGATGTTTTGGTTGATGATGACGAAAGCCAAGGTATGTCCGTTGGGGGCGATGGCATAGCCGGCGAGGGAGGTGATGCCGGTGAGGGTACCCGTCTTGGCAAAGACACGGCGGTAGGCGGGGGTGCGCTTCATGCGGTTTTTCAGCGTGCCGTCGATGCCGGCCACGGGGAGCGATTTTTTCAGGGGACGGTAGATGTCGGGATGGCGGTATGCGTGGCGCAGGACATCGGCCATGAGGCGTGGCGAGAGGTAGTTGTAGAGCGACACACCGCTACCGTCGGCCATGCTGTAGCGGGTCGGTTGGTGTCCCACCTGGCGGATGAGGCGGTTAATCATGCGTGCTCCGTCGCGGGCGGTGGCATAGGGCCTTTGGGCATAGGCCGCCGCCAGTTGGTAGAAGACCGCTTCGGCATGGAGGTTGTCGCTCTTTTTCATCATCCGATCCATTATCTGTGTCAAAGGGCGTCGGCAGACGGCTATCTGGGTGAGCAACGAGTCGGGGGCGGTGGCCACGAGCGTGTCGGTGGTGTCGGCCACGGTGACCCCTTGCACCATCAGGGCTTGGCGCAGGTGGACGAGGAAACTGTCAGTGCGTTCGCTCAGCAGGGGCGTAAGGGTGGGCATCCCATCGTCCCAACACCAGCCGCTTCCCCACTTCAGCGAGTCCTTCAGGGCGGCATTGCCGATGAGCCTTCCTTCGATGCGGCGTATGCCCGATTGTGCCACGGCTTGGGCGAAGGCCTCCATGTCCAAGTGGTTTACCAACGGGTCGAAACCGCCCACCACGTAGAGGTGGCCCCTGAGCAGGCTGTCGGGGGTGATGGTGCCGGTGTGGTAGAGGGTGGTGTTGAAGGAGTGGTCGGGACCCAAGTGTTCGAGGGCGGTGACGGCCGTCAGCACCTTCTGTATCGATGCGGGGCGGTAGAGCTTGTCGGCTTGGTAACTATATAATAAGGTGTCGTCGTCGAGGTCATAGACAATCAGCCCCACCTCGGAGTGGGCAAGGAGGGTGTCGGCGAGGAGCGAGTCGAGGCGGTGGGGGAGCGAGGCACTCGAGCAGAGGGGGAGGAGCAGGAGGGCAAGGAGCGGGAGGAGGAGGCGGTGGGACATTTGGGGAGGAGAGTTAAAAGTTAAGAGTTAAAAGTTTCAAGTTTCAAGTTTCAGGTTTCAAGTTTCAAGTTTCAGGTTTTAGGCCATCGCCATCAGCCATCGCCATTTTCACGTGTGGCGAGAAGGGCGAGCAACTCTTCTTCCTTCGTGGGGATGAGGGTGGTGACTTTCCCCGAGGCGTAGTGTAGCAGGAGGTATCTCTTCAGGCAGAGGGGGCCGAGGCGGGCGCTACGGATGCGCTCGACGCGGCGGATGTCGGCCAAGGGGATGATGAGGTCTTTGGCGAAGCGCCCGTGGTGGATGATGAGGCGGCCGTCGGTGGTGACGGTGTAGGTGGTGGAGATGGCCCGTTCGATGATGAGAAACATCAGAGCGAGGCAGACGAAGGCGATGACACCCTGCCGATGCCAATAGGCCCACACGGAGACAAGGGTGAGCAAAACGAGCAAAATGGGGGTGTGCCAAGGCACGCGAGCATGAAATATTCGGTTCATAGATAAGAATTTTGCGTGCAAAGATACGTCATTTCGATGATTATTCGTAGTTTTGCGGCAGAAATAATTTTCGCAAATGAAATGAGTGCTGAGTGGTTCTGCTATTCTGCTTGCGAAACTTTAAATAAAGACAATTATGGTAAGAAAGTATGATTTCTTGGTAATCGGTTCGGGGTTGGCCGGTATGAGCTTTGCCCTGAAGGTGGCCCACAAGGGTAGGGTGGCCCTTATCTGCAAGGCCGGATTGGAAGAGGCAAACACCTATTTTGCACAGGGCGGCATCGCCTCGGTGACCAACCTGGCGGTAGATAACTTTGACAAGCACATTGAGGACACCCTCATTGCCGGCGACCACATCAACGACCGCGCGGCGGTGGAGAAGGTGGTGCGCGGTGCTCCGGCCCAGATAGAGGAACTCATCAAGTGGGGTGTCGATTTTGACAAGAAGGCCGATGGCACCTTTGACCTGCATAAGGAGGGCGGCCACTCGGAGTTCCGCATCCTGCACCACAAGGACAACACCGGTGCCGAGATACAGACTTCGCTCATCAAGGCGGTGAAGGCGCATCCCAACATCGATGTGCTTACCAACCACTTTGCCGTGGAAATCATCACCCAGCACCACCTGGGCATCATTGTCACCCGCTACACGCAGGGCATCCGTTGCTACGGCGCCTACGTGTTGGACGAAGAGACGGGCGAGGTCGATACCTTCCTGTCGAAGGTCACCATCATGGCTACGGGCGGATGCGAAGCCGTCTATCGCCACACTACCAACCCCTTGGTGGCCACGGGCGACGGCATTGCCATGGTCTATCGTGCCAAGGGTGCGGTAAGGGACATGGAGTTCATCCAATTCCATCCCACCGCCCTCTATCACCCTGGCGACCGTCCGTCGTACCTCATTACCGAGGCCATGCGCGGCTATGGCGGAGTGCTCCGCACGAAGGATGGCAAGGAATTCATGCAGAAGTATGACCCCCGCCTGTCGCTGGCGCCGCGCGACATTGTGGCCCGCGCCATCGACAACGAGATGAAGCAGCGCGGCGACGACCACGTCTATCTCGACGTGACCCACAAGGATGCCGAAGAGACCAAGAAACATTTTCCCAACATCTACAAGAAGTGCCTTTCCATCGGCATCGACATCACCAAGGACTACATTCCCGTGGCCCCTGCCGCCCACTATCTGTGCGGAGGCATCGTGGTCGATCTCGACGGACAGAGCAGCATCCGCCGCCTCTATGCCATCGGTGAATGTTCGTGCACGGGACTGCACGGCGGTAACCGCCTGGCCAGCAACTCGCTCATCGAGGCCGTGGTGTATGCCGACGCGGCGGCCAAGCACGCCCTGAGCGTCATCGACCGCTACGACTTCAACGAAGACATCCCCGAATGGAACGACGAGGGCACCATCAGCAACGAGGAGCGTGTACTCATTACCCAGAGCATGAAGGAGGTGAACCAGATAATGGAAGCCTACGTGGGCATCGTGCGCAGCAACACCCGTCTGACCCGTGCCTGGAACCGCCTGGACATCCTCTACGAAGAGACTGAGCGCCTGTTCAAGAGCAGCAAAGCCACCCGCGAACTGTGCGAGCTGCGCAACATGATCAACGTGGGTTACCTCATCACCCGCCAGGCGATGGAGCGCAAGGAGAGCCGCGGATTGCATTATAGCATTGATTATCCGAGAAAATAGGTTGCAAGGAGGGGCATGTAGAAGCTATAGGGACTATAGGAGATTATAGAGCTATAGGGACTCTTATCTTTTAACTCTTAACTTTTAACTTTTAACTTTTTAGGAAGTCAGGTGTTATGAAAGGTATGAAGGAATTTTTGAAAGACTTGAAGCGGAAGGACCATCCACGCTACTTGGGCGGCATGGACTTCCTGAAATATGTAGGTCCCGGTCTGCTGGTCACGGTGGGCTTTATCGACCCGGGAAACTGGGCGAGCAACTTTGCCGCCGGCTCGATGTTTGGCTACACACTGTTGTGGGTGGTCACCCTCTCGACGGTGATGCTTATCCTGCTTCAGCACAATGTGGCCCACTTGGGCATTGCCACGGGACTTTGCCTTTCCGAGGCGGCGCACAAGTATCTGCCCAAGTGGTTGTCCCTGCCCGTATTGGGCAGTGCGGTGTTGGCCAGCATCTCCACCTCGCTGGCCGAGATATTGGGTGGCGCCATTGCTTTGCAGATGCTGTTCGGGGTGCCCATCCCTGTCGGTGCTTTGCTGACGGCCGCCTTTGTGACGGTGATGCTTTTCACCAACAGCTACCGGCGGGTGGAGAAAGGGATTATCGCCTTCGTCTCGCTCATCGGTTTTTCGTTCCTCTATGAACTGTTCCTGATTGACATCGATTGGCCGGTGGCCATGCGCTCGGCCGTGGTGCCCTCTATCCCCGAGGGCAGTATGCTGATAGTGATGAGTGTGTTGGGTGCGGTGGTAATGCCCCACAATCTGTTCCTCCACTCTGAGGTGATACAGAGCCGGCAGGTGAACCTGCAGGACGATGCCCACATCCGCAAGGCATTGAAATATGAATTCTTTGACACCCTGTTGGCCATGACCATCGGGTGGGCCATCAACAGTGCCATGATTGTGTTGGCCGCCGCCACCTTCTTCAAGAACGGTGTGCTGGTCGATGAACTGGCTCAGGCACAGAGCCTGCTCGACCCCTTGTTGGGCGGTGCGGCTGGCGTGGTGTTTGCTGTGGCGCTGCTGTTGGCCGGCGTTTCATCGACGGTCACCAGCGGTATGGCTGCCGGCTCCATCTTTGCCGGCTTCTTTGGCGAGGCATACAACATCAAAGATACCCATTCGCGCTTGGGCGTGCTTCTTTCGTTGGGTATCGCCCTGCTGATTATTTTCTTTATCGAGGACCCCTTCTACGGGCTGATTATCTCGCAGATGGTGCTGAGTGTGCAGCTTCCCATCACCGTGTTCTTGCAGGTGAGTCTCACCTCGTCCAAGCGGGTGATGGGGCAGTATGTCAACAGCCGCTTCACCACGGTGCTGCTCTATGGCGTGGCCGCGGTGGTGACGGTGTTGAATCTGATGCTGTTGGCAGGAGGATAGGAGGTTACCTTTTTCCCAAATCATCCATGACGGTTTGTAGGATGGCTTGGCCGCGACGGAGGCGTTCGGCCGAAGGTGTGGGCGTGTCGGTGATGACGCGCTCGGCTTCGTTGCTGTATATGGTCAGGCCGGTGCTGTCGCGGAAGGCCAATGCATTGTTGAAGGTGTAGAATGCGAAGGGGTAGGTGTAGTTGCGGCTCAGGACGTTGCGGCTGAAGGTGAAGTCGGCGTGTGGCAGGTCGAGCTGGGCAAGCAGGGTGGCGGGCAGGTCGGTCTGGCTGGTGAGCACATCCACTGTGTGAGGGCCTTTGACAGCACCGCCTGTCCACACCATGGGAATGTGGTACACCCGCGGGTCGTTGTGGCTGCTGATGCCCCCCTCGCGATAAAGGATGCCGTGGTCGGGCAGGCAGATGACGAGCAGGTTGTCCCATGCGGGCGACTGCTTCAGACGGTCGATGAAACGGCCCAGGCAGTCGTCGGTGTAGGCAAAAGAGTTCAGGATTTTGTTGTTGGGGAAGCGGTCAAACGGCACTTCGAACGGTTCGTGGCTGCTGAGGGTGAGGAAGGTGGTGAACCATGGGCGGGTGGTGTCGGTGCGATTGGCAATGACACGGTAGAGGTGGTCGAAGGTGATGTCATCGTTCACTCCCCAGGCGTTGCTGCTCCGCTCCTTCAGGGTGAAATCCGTGTCGGCCGTCACCCCCTGATAGCCGGTGGAGAGCAGATAACTCTTCATGTTGGTGAAGTTGATGTCGCCGCCGTAGAGAAAATCCGTGGCATACCCCGCTTCGCCCAATGAGCGGGCGATGGAAGGCAGTGTACGGCTTTTGGCCGGAATCTTCATGACCGATGTCTGTGGCAGGCCCGGGTAACCGCTGAGGGTACAGAGGGTTCCGCGGTCGGTGCGGTAGCTGTTGGCATAGCATCGGGTGAAGAAAATCCCCTCGCGCCCCAAGCGGTCGATGTGGGGCGATGTGCCCGGGGTGCCGCCCAATGACTCCACGAAAGAGGCACCGAAGCCTTCGAGCAGGATGAGTAGCACGTTGGGCCGTCGGGTGGTGAGCAACTGCGTGGTGCAGCTGTCGGCCGGGGCGGGATAGAGGCCGCTGAAGTGGGCCGCCCGTCCGGCCTCGGGGAAGAAGTCGAACATCTCCTCGAACCGTTCGCTCTTGCCCATCGACGAGAGGAGGCTGAAGCAGGGGTTGACCGCCGCATGGTTGAGGAACTGGCGTTCGCTGTAATAGACCTGTCCGATGTTGGCCGTCGATTCGCTCACGCCTCCTCGGATGGCCACGAACAGACCGCCTCCCAGGAGCAGGAGCAGCAGGGTGGTGCCGATGCGGTGGCGGCAGGCCTCCAACCTTTTCGGTGTGATGCGGATAAGTACCCACGCCGTCAGCGCCGCCACAACCGCCACCCCCCCGAGACGCAGCAGGACGAAGCCGACGGAGACACTGGCAAAGGCCTCCGACGGAGCGTCGAGGTAGTTGAACACCGTGGCATCCAACTTGAATCCCCAAAAGGTGTAGAGCGCCGTGTCCACGACAAAGACGATGGCCACGACCACGGCTACCAGCACCAGATAGGGGCGCAGCCACCGGCGCAGACGCATCTTGCCCGTCCACACACCGGCCAACAGTACCAGCAGGGGCAGGGCGGTGAGGTAACCCGCCGTGGAGGCATCCAACGAAAGACCGTGACGCACCACGTCCGCGTAGTCGCCCAAAGTGAGCGCTTCGGTGGCGTTGTACAGCATGAACAAGGGTTTCTGCACGGCAAACAGGGCCATCAGCGTGGCAAACAGGGCGAGGAGGTATAGGATTCTGCTTTTCATCTTATTTTCTTTTATTAAAATCTGTGCAAAATTACTTCCTTTTTGCGTGCAAAGGGTACAATGCTTAGTTAAAGTATGTTATTGTGGAGCATCGTCGTCCGCTTGGGAAGCGATAAAGTGGAAATGCAGCGGAAAGAAACCGGTTTGGCACTGGCAAAACCTCCTCTGTGTTTAATCAAAAGTTTAATCACCATCGATGATTATATAATTAGCACTGGTGATTATATGATTAGCACTGCTGATTATGTAATTGGCACTGCTGATTAAACTTTTGACTAAAGGCAAATTGAAAAACGAGCAAGGCAAACCGATTTCTCAACAAAGGCAATCGGGTTTTTCTGCGAAGGCAAACCGGCGTTTCTCTTTGCAGCGGGCAATTTACGCCCTTTTGAAACGTTAAAACTGCTTTCCAAAGTGCCAAAAGATGGTAAATTCACACTTTTTATCCCTAATATAGTATAAAACTTGGGGCTTTCTCTTTCGTAAAGAGGAAATTGTTACTATTTTTGCACCTTGTTAATAAAGCGACCATTATTGCATGAGAAGAATATTAGCCCTGATGGCAGGAATTCTGGCTGCGGCCGGCCTGCTGACATCGTGTCTGGAAAGCGAAGAGATTGAGTTGGGCAGCAATGCCTACATTGTTTCGTTTTCAATCAATGACATCAAGACAAAAATCCCCTCGAAGACCGCTTCGGGTGGTGACACGACCCTTGTAAAGACCACCTATGGCAGCTATTACACCTTTGCCATCGACCATGTGGCCGGTGAGGTGTACAATGTTGACTCCCTGCCCAAGGGGACGGACGTGACCCGTGTGAGTGTGAACATGGGGGTGGATGCCGGTTACGTCTATTATTATCAGGATGGTGAGAACAGACTCTTCACCACGGAGGACAGTGTGGACTTCACCTCTCCCGTGCTCTTTACCGTCTATTCGGAAGATGCTTTGGGCAGTCGCAGTTACTACATCCGCTTGAATGTGCATCAGGCCGATACGGATTCCTTGGTGTGGACACGGGTGGAAAACAACAATTTCCATGCCGGCCGCATGACGGCAGAGAAATTGGTGCAGTTGCGCGACTACCTGTTAGTGTTTGGCGAGATGAACGGCGTGCCTACCGTGATGGACGGCAAGTTGGACGGAGAGTTCAACTATGCCAAGAAGGAATGGGACTTGAGAGGCCTTCACAAGCAGGCACAGGTGGACTATTCGTCCATCGTGGCACACGGGAATGCCGTTTACCTGTTGGCCGATGGTAAACTCTACAGTTCGATAACGGGCGTGGATTGGACGGCCGAATCGTCTGACCGCACCTTTACTGCCATGCTGGGCATCGCTGACGGCAAACTCTACCTGAGTCAGGCAGGTACCATCGTGGCCTGTACCCCTCACGAGTGGAGTACGACGAATCGGGCAGATACATTGACCCACGACTGGGAAGTGGTGCAACAGGTGGACGAACGTCTGTTGCCCGTGAATCCCTCGTTGGTGGCGGCGCCCCTGCGAACCAATGCCGGCATTGTGCGCACCACCCTTATCGGAACTCCCCGTGCCGATGCCACGGAGAAGTATATCTCCATGTGGACGAAACTGACTACAGACAGCCGGTGGACCTATTACAATCCTGTGGCAGGCAATTCCCATCCCTGTCCGCTGTTGGAGCGTCTGACGGTGATAGGTTACGATAACGGGCTCTATGCCTTTGGTGGAGCAAGTCAGGATGGGGAAGTGGCTCCCTTTGAAGCCATCTATACCTCGAAAGACGGCGGAATCACTTGGCAGAAACAGACCGAGAAGATAGGTTTCCCGGAGGAGCTGAAGGGCTATGACGAGCCTTTTGCCTGTAGAGTGGATGCGGACGGCAACATCTGGTTGCAATGCAGCGACGGACGTCTGTTCAGAGGGCGTATCGGAGCGTGAGAGAGGATAAAGACAGACCAGGAATAGAGAATGAGTGCCCCTTTGCTAAAGATAAAACTTCGCAGTGCCCGGTTGTGGATGCTTCTGTGGATGCTGATGCCCATGGCTTTGCAGGCACAATATGCCGACGAGGAGTATCGTATGGAGGTGGGTGCCCGCTTGGGTGGGACGGCTTACATGGGTGATGCCAACTACAACAACCCTTTCAAGGAGATGGGGCTGTCGGCCGGTCTGGTGGCCCGATATATGTTCAATCCGCGCATGGCGCTGAAGTGCGACATTGCCATGGGGCAGATTGCTGGCGATACGCGCACCGCCACCACTCAGTTTCCCGAAGGGAAGCAGGTGAGTTTCGACCGGAAGATTTACGACGTGGGCGTGCAGTTCGAATACAATTTCTGGCCCTATGGCAACGGGATGAGCTATAACGAAAGCCGCCTCTTCACTCCCTATCTGATGGGAGGGGTGGGGCTGACCATCGCTCCCAAGCCGGTGGAGGATGTGACCGCTGCCCACCTCGCCATAGGCGTGGGAGTGAAGTATAAGTTCGCTCCCCGTTGGAACGTGGGTGTGGAGTTCTCCATGCGGTTTGCCGGCACCGACAAGCTGGACGTGACGTCGTTGGACGGGCCGGTGTTGGAAGACCCTTTCCTGGTGAAGAGCGGCCTGATGAAGAACAAGGACAGCTACTCCATGATAGGGGTTCTTGTGACATACGACATCTGGCCGCGGTGTGACAATTGCAACAAAGACTGAGGACAGGAAGAGAGAAAAAAAAGTAAGAATAGGAAAATAAAAGAATGTAAGATATGACATATAAGGAACAGCTGGACATGGCCAAAGTACCGGCACACATAGCCATCATTATGGATGGGAACGGACGATGGGCCAAGTTGCGTGGCGAGGATCGCAGCCGCGGACACGTGGAAGGCGTGGAGACCGTGCGGCGCATCGTGACCGAATCGGTGAAGTTGGGCGTGAAGTACCTGACAC
>CAZDAN010000067.1:0-9794 GCA_964503565.1 uncultured Bacteroides sp. | reverse complement strand
TGGGACACACGTGTGTCGTCGCAGCGACTCAAGTGAGGGTTAGTCGGCCACGCCAAAGCCGATGCTTTCGACGGCTTGACGTATGGCTTCGGGGGAAGGATTTCCGTGGATAACTGCTTGTGCCTGAGTGAGGTCAACCTCTACGCTTGTCACTCCCGGCACGGCTTTGATGGCTTGCTCCACATGGGCGCGGCAGTGGTTGCAGCTCATGCCGGTGATGTGCAGTGTGAGGGCCTCGTCTGCCTCGGTGTGGCAGTGGCACTCCTCGTCGTGACAGTGGCAGTGAGCGTGTCCGCACCCTCCCTTATGGAAGTATCGGCGCCATAAGGCATGGAGCAGTAGGATTAGTAATAAGATTGAACAAGCAACATTGAACCAGGGGGTATGCTCGTGGCAGCAGCTCTGCATGGCCTCCAGGTGTGAGGTGAACCAGTGGCGGGGCAGCAGGTAGTCGATGGCGAGTGCAAAGCCCACGGCACCGCCCACGATGGAGAGCAGGTAGAGCAGGAGCGTGCGCAGGCCCATCACCTTGCGCACCACTAACATGGAGGCCACATTGACGGCCGGGCCGGCCATCAGCAGCACGAGTGCCGTTCCGGGCGAGAGCCCCTTCAGCATCAGGGCCACGGCGATGGGGATGCTGCCCGTGGCACAGAGGTACATGGGTACGGCGCAGGCCAAGACCACCAGGATGCTGAGCAGGGTGTTGTCGGCCAGCACCGAGAAGACCGAGTCGGGCACCCAGGCCGTGATGAGACCTGCTATGACGAGACCCAGCACGAGCCACCGTCCGATGTCCTGCATCATCTCGACGAAGGCATAGTTGAGCGCCTGTCGGATGCGTGCCCCGAATCCCAACCGACGGTCGGGCTCCTCGTTAGGGGCAGCGACGGGTGTGGCGGGAGCGGCGGGTGTGTCGAACCAGTTGACCAGTTGTCCGCCCAACAGGGAGGTGACGATGGCCACCAACGGACGCATCAGGGCGAAGGGGAGGCCCATCAGCGAGTAGGTGGCAATGATGGAATCGACTCCCGTCTGCGGGGTGGCTATCAGGAAGGAGACGCTGGCCCCCTTCGAGGCTCCTTGCCGGTAGAGCGACATGGCCGTGGGAATCACTCCGCACGAGCAGAGGGGGACGGGCAGACTCAGCAGCATGGCATTCACCACCGAACGGAAGTTGGGGCGGCCCAGGTAGCGATGGTAAAGGTGGGTGGGGACGAACGCGCGCATCAGTCCTGCCAGCAGGAAACCCAGGAGCAGGTAGGGCGACATCTCGTTCATGAGGTTGATTATTTCTGTCATAACAGTTGGTTTAAGTAGTTTCTATGGGGCTTTCGGTGGGCTTCGTTCCCCCTCTGTGGGGACGGTTCCGCCCTTTCAGGCGGCAAAGGTAAACAAACTTTCCCTAATGAAGATTGTTCCGAGACTAAAAAAGTGTGAAATCTCTTTGCAGTCCGAGCGGTTTGCACTATCTTTGTGGCGCATTAAGAGGAGATATAAACGTAACGCTATGTCATGTATCCTACATATTGAGACCTCCACTGAGGTCTGCTCGGTGGCCCTCAGCCAGGACGGTGCCACCATCTTCACGCAAGAGGAGCCCCAGGGCCAGCAGCACGCCGTCAAGTTGGGCGTGTTCGTGGATGAAGCCCTCTCCTTTGCCGACAGCCATGCCATCCCCGTGGATGCCGTGGCGGTCAGTTGCGGTCCCGGTTCCTACACGGGGCTGCGCATCGGTGTATCTATGGCCAAGGGGGTGTGCTATGGGCGCGACCTTCCCCTCATCGGCCTCCCCACGCTGGAGGTGATGTGTGTGCCCGTGTTGCTCCGCCACGAATTGCCCGATGATGCCCTGCTCTGTCCCATGATAGATGCCCGCCGCATGGAGGTGTATGCCGCCATCTATGACCGGGCACTGCGCACCGTGCGCCCCACGGCGGCCGACGTGGTGGACGAGGCCACCTATGCCGAGTTCCTCGACCGTCATCCCGTCTATTTCTTCGGCAACGGGTCGGACAAGTGTCGGGAGAAGATTCACCACCCCAATGCCCACTTCATTCCCGGCATACGCCCGCTGGCCAAGATGATGTTCCCCTTGGCCGAGAAGGCCGTGGCACTGGAGGACTACAAGGATGTGGCCTACTTCGAACCCTTCTACCTGAAGGAGTTTGTGGCCACCGTCTCCAAATCGAAGGTGTTGTAGGAGGTCTGCCCCTGCCGCCTCACAGAGAGAAACAGAAGAAACAAGAACAGTATATAGAATCCAACAATGAAATATAACACTCAGGAACGACGCCTGCCCCTGCCCGAATACGGGCGCAGCGTACAGAAGATGGTGGACCATGCCCTCACCATCGAAGACCGCGACGAGCGTCAGCACTGTGCTGACACCATCATCAAGATAATGGGCAACATGTATCCCCTGCAGAGGGAGATGCCGGACTTCAAGCAGAAGCTCTGGGACCACCTGGCCATCATGTCCGACTTCAAGCTGGACATCGACTACCCCTTTGAGGTGGTGCATCCCGAATCGCTGGCCGTCCGGCCCGACCGCATCCCCTATGTCACCGGACGCATCCGCTACCGCCACTATGGCCGCTTCTTGGAGCAGCTGATCCGAAAGGCCGTGGAGATGCCCGACGGAGAGGAGAAGGCACAGCTGGTGCACCTCATCGCCATACAGATGCGCAAGAACTTCATCACCTGGAACAAAGATGCGGTGGAGATTCAGAAACTGATAGACGACCTGGAGGACTACACCGACGGAGCCATCCGCCTGCAAGCCGAGGACCTGGAGATTTCCGACCTGCAACCCTCGGCCGCCCAGCGCCATCGGGCCGCCATCGTGCAGCAGCGTCGCCGTCCGGCTCGGAAGAAGTAAGTACTAACCCACTAACCCTCCCAATCCCCATACCATGGCTTCATTTGTTATAGAAGGCGGCCACAGACTCAGTGGCGAAATCCGCCCGATGGGCGCCAAGAACGAAGTGCTTGAAATCCTCTGTGCCACCCTCCTCACTGCAGGGGAGGTGACGGTGCACAATGTGCCCGACATCTTGGATGTGAACAACCTCATCCAGCTCATGCGCGACATGGGCGTGAAGGTCTCCCGCATCGAGACGGACACCTACACCTTCCGGGCCGACAACGTGGACCTCTCCTACATCCAGAGCGAGGAGTTCATGCAGAAGTGCAGCAGCCTGCGCGGTTCCGTCATGCTGTTGGGACCCCTCGTGGCCCGCTTCGGCAAGGCGCTTATCTCCAAACCGGGGGGCGACAAGATTGGCCGACGCCGCATCGACACCCACCTGTTGGGTATCGAGAGGTTGGGCGCAGCCTTCACCTACAACGCCGGGCAAGGCGTCTTCGAACTGGTGGCACCCGAGGGGGGACTGACCGGCACAAGCATGTTGCTCGACGAAGCCTCGGTGACGGGTACGGCCAACATTGTCATGGCTGCCGTCTTGGCAAAGGGCACCACCACCATCTACAACGCAGCCTGTGAGCCCTATATCCAACAGCTCTGCAAGATGCTCAACCGCATGGGTGCCCGCATCAGCGGCATTGCCAGCAACCTGCTCACCATCGAGGGAGTGGACGAGCTGGGCGGATGTGAGCACACCGTCCTGCCCGACATGATTGAGGTGGGCAGCTTCATCGGCATGGCCGCCATGACCCGCAGCGAGATTACCATCAGGGATGTCTCCTACGAGAACCTCGGCATCATCCCCGAAGCCTTCCGACGGCTGGGCATCCGGCTGGAGCAACGGGGCGACGACATCTTCGTGCCCGCACAGGAGCACTACGAGATAGAGTCCTTCATCGACGGCTCCATCATGACCATCGCCGACGCTCCTTGGCCGGGACTGACGCCCGACCTCCTCAGTGTGATGCTCGTCGTGGCCACACAGGCCAAGGGCAGTGTGCTGATACATCAGAAGATGTTCGAAAGCCGCCTTTTCTTTGTGGACAAGCTCATCGACATGGGGGCACAGATTATCCTGTGCGACCCGCACCGTGCCGTAGTCATCGGACACGACCACCAGTTCAAACTGCGCGGAGGAAAAATGACCTCGCCCGACATCCGTGCCGGCATCGCCCTGCTCATCGCCGCACTGAGTGCCGACGGAGTGAGCCGCATTCACAACGTGGAGCAGATTGACCGTGGTTATCAGGACATCGAACAGCGACTGAACGCCCTCGGCGCACGCATAACAAGAATGAATTAAGGAGAGGAGGAAGAGAGACGTGATACGAAAAGAAGACGTGTACCGCATCGGCCAACTGACCAAGCCCCACGGCATCAAGGGAGAGGTGGCCTTCAGTTTCACCGACGACATCTTTGACCGCACCGACGAGTGCGACTACCTGGTCTGCCTCATGGACGGCATCATGGTGCCCTTCTTCATGGAGGAGTACCGCTTCAAGAACGATACGGTGGCCCTTGTCAAGTTCGAGGGGGTCGATACCGCCGAACAGGCTCGCCGCTTCACCAACATCGAGGTCTATTATCCCACCCGATACGCCGAGGAGAGCGACGAACTCTCGTGGAGCTACTTCGTCGGCTTCCGCATCGAGGACGAGCGGCTCGGCCTGTTAGGCGAGGTGGAGGAGATTGACGAGAGCACCATCAACACCCTCTTTGTCATCCGCCGCCCCAATGGCGAGGAGCTCCTTATCCCTGCCCAAGAGGCCTTCATCACCGATATGGACCACAAGCAGCGCACCATCACCATGTCCCTCCCCGAAGGAATGGTGGAGTAGGGTGCGGCCCGTCCGTTTGGTTCATGGCTGTATGTCTGTTTGGTTCGTGGCAATCTTCCGTGTAATCCGTGTTTCCCATGCCTAAAACGAAAAAGGGTTGTACCGTGTGGTACAACCCTTCATTTTGGAGCCTCTTGTCGGATTCGAACCAACGACCCCGAGATTACAAATCACGTGCTCTGGCCAACTGAGCTAAAGAGGCGGGTGGGCAAGCTTACTATATCGCGTCGCTACAACCTTCTACCTTTGCTGCGGTCAAGCCCTGGAGGATTCGAAAGGAGCTGACCGTATAGGACTTACCCGTATTTGCGGTGCAAAGGTAGTGCTTTTTGCTTATTTGAGCAAGAGTTTGGGCGGTTTTTTCTTGCTTTTTCCTTCTTTTTCTCTCTTTTAGTCCCCTTTGAAGGGGAAAAAACGTATTATCTTATGTTAATTGCGATGTTATTTGCTCGAATTGTCGTATTTTTGCAGGCAGTATATACCTATTTATATATATGGAGACAAATACTTCGACAGGACAAGTGGTGAACTGTGCCATGGTATATGGCACTTCGATGGGTCTGTATTGGATTCTGAAGTTCATGCTTGTGCCTTTTATATTCACGGTGCCGCTTACAGCCTTGCTCTTTCTTGGTCTGACGGTGGCAGTCCCTTTCTTGGGTTACTTCTTTGTCCGGCAATACCGCAACCGCTATTGCCCCGATGGAAGGGTGGGCTTCATGCAGGCGTGGCTGTTTTCTCTGCTGATGTATGCCTTCGCTGCCTTGTTGGTGTCGGTGGCTCATTATGTCTTCTTCCGTTATGTGGACGGAGGCACTATGATGACTACCTACATAGGGATGTTGGATGAATTGCAGTCTTCTGCACCTGAAATGGGGGAGATGTTGGAACAATATCGTCAGGCAGCAGAATTGGTGGCCTCATATACCCCGATAGAACTGACGATACAGCTGGTTCTGAATAACCTGTTTTATGGAGGAATGTTGTTAGCCCTGCCTACGGCGCTTCTTGTCTCGCTGAAGCGTGGTCGTGGGTAAAGGACTTGTTATAAAGCTCTTTTAGATTGAACGATGGAAGCAAGAGAAAAAGATTTGAAGAAGGTCCCCGCAATGGATATTTCAGTGGTGGTCCCTCTGTATAATGAAGATGAATCGTTGCCCGAACTCTATGCTTGGATAGAGCGGGTGATGAAGGCCAACGGATTCAGCTTTGAGGTGATATTTGTCAACGATGGAAGCACCGACCGTTCGTGGGAAGTGATAGAGGAGTTGCAAGAGAAGTCGCCTCATGTGAAAGGCATCAAATTTCGCCGCAACTATGGGAAGTCACCGGCGTTGTATTGTGGGTTTGAACGCGCGCAGGGACGGGTGGTCATCACGATGGATGCCGACCTGCAGGACAGTCCGGATGAAATTCCCGAACTGTATCGGATGATTACCGAGGAGGGGTATGACCTCGTGTCGGGATGGAAGCAGAAACGCTACGACCCCCTGTCGAAGACCATTCCTACCAAGCTGTTCAATGCCACGGCCCGCAAGGTGTCGGGCATACATAATCTGCACGACTTCAACTGTGGCCTCAAAGCCTACCGTAGCGAGGTGGTGAAGAACATTGAGGTGTATGGTGAGATGCATCGCTATATCCCTTATCTGGCCAAGAATGCCGGTTTCAAACGCATTGGTGAGAAGGTGGTGCAACATCAGGCACGCAAGTATGGTACGACCAAGTTCGGACTTGACCGCTTTGTGAATGGGTATCTCGACCTGCTCTCTCTCTGGTTCTTGTCCCGTTTTGGAGTGAAGCCTATGCATATTTTTGGTCTGTTGGGTACCTTGATGTTCATGCTCGGTTTCATTGCCGTCTGCATCGTAGGAGGGGCCAAACTCTATGCCCTCTCGGTGGGTGAACCGGCCCGTCTGGTGACCGATTCACCTTATTTCTATCTGGCACTGGTGGCTATGATACTGGGAACACAGCTCTTCCTTACGGGATTCGTGGCTGAATTGGTGACCCGCAATTCGCCTGAACGTAATAAATATCAAATAGAGAAAGAGATATGAAGAAACTGCTGAAAGGTATGGCGGTGGCTCTGGGGGTGTCGGCTTGTATGACCGGCTGCGAGAGTAACGATTGCATACTCTCCAGCGAGTCCTATTGCAGTTTCTCTTTTGTGGATGGTAATGGGAAGAGTGTGAAGTTGTTGGATACACTCTCTATCGTCGTCAACTTGGATGAATATGAGAAGTACTATATTTACCGTTGTGACACCGATACGATAGTGGCACAGGAACCGGTGGATTCGCTATTGGATAAAGGGTATCAGCAAATTGTCATGGTCGAGAGACTGCAAGGGGTACTCCTCAATCGGAAGTCGGGGGCGGACAAGGTGGAAATTCCCTTGTCTTATACCGTAGAGCGGGATACCTTCTTCTTCCAGTACAGTGCCCGTCTGGTGGATACGGTGTGGGTGGATCATTTGAATCATCCCTATTTCTCGTCGATGGATTGTGGTACGGTGATGCATTATAGAATACTTGGAGTTGCATCCACTCATCATTTGATAGACTCCATACAGGTGGTGGAGCCGGAGGTTACTAATATATTGAGTGAAAATGTTAAGATCTATTATACAGTTAGTAATTAGTCTGCTTCTCTTGAGTGCTCCGGCTTCGGCTCAAGTCAAGAAGATGCGGCAATCAGTGGAACCCGAGCGCAGTAAGATAGAGAAATGGCTCGACTTGACGGACTCTATTCCTGTTTTTCAGGGAATGAGTGTGATGGTTGATGCTGTTGGGCCGGGATGGTATGCTTTGGGAGGCGACTTCTTTAGTACGGAAGTAGCTTTGGAGGTGAACTTGCTGAATCGCTTCTTTCCCGTGTTGGAGGTAGGATACGGTAAGACGGATGCTACCAATGAAGATACGGAGCTTCACTACAAGACGGCGGCACCTTATTTCCGTGTGGGATTGAACTATAATGTGCAGTACAAGAAGAAGTCTCCGGGGTATATCTATGCCGGTGGGCGCGTGGGATATACGTCGTTCAAGTACGATGTGGATGGACCACCGATGACCGACCCTGTATGGGGAGGAGAAATTCCTTTTCGCTTCACTGATATCGAGAGCAATGCTTTGTGGGCAGAGCTGATGGTGGGAGTGCGCACACAGATATACAAGAACTTCCACATGGGATGGAGTTTTCGTTACAAGGTACGCCTTAATGTGAAGGACAGTCCCAATGCCTCTCCTTGGTACATCCCTGGGTTTGGTGCCAGTGACAATACCTCCTTTGGTGCGACCTATGACCTTGTCTATCGCATTCCTTGGAAATGAGTTGACAAGATACAAGTTGACAAGGAGCATAAATCACAATTCATAACTCATAATTAAACAATCGTGTCTCAATTTGAAATCTGCTTTTTGGCCTTGGCTTTGGCGATGGATTCCTTTACCGTAGCCATCACGAGTGGCATCATCCAACGTCGTTGGCATGGTCGTACGGCATTGTCCATATCCCTGTCCTTTGGTCTCTTCCAAGGCTTGATGCCTGTAGTCGGTTGGATGTGTACCCGTTATCTGCATGGAGTGATAGAGTCGTTCGACCATTGGATAGCCTTTGGCCTGCTTCTCTTCTTGGGTGGCCGGATGCTGTTTGAAGGACTGAAAGGGGAGGAGAGTGACCATCACTTCGATCCCTCTGACTTGAAAACGGTACTCCTGTTGGGCGTAGCTGTCAGTATTGATGCGCTGGCCGTGGGCATCTCCTTCGCTTGTGTGGGGCTTTCCTCTTGGAGACAGTTGACCTTCCCTATCTTAATTATTATGTTGGTATCCTGTGTGTTGGCTCTGTTGGGATATGTGTTGGGGTTGCTCTTTGGACGGAAACTGAAATTGCCTGCCGAGCCTGTCGGAGGATTGATACTTATTGCCATCGGGTGCCGGATTCTCTATGAACATCTGATGGTGTAGTGTGAACAAAAGAATTATAAATAGAATCATCATGGAGAATAAAAGAAAGAAACTTCGTTGGCAATTACCTTTTCTTGTCTTGTTGATAGTTGGTACAATTGTGATACTGAGTAAACAAGACCGTTCGCCTTATCGCACGAATCAAGGGATGGTGTTCGGTACGGTGTATAAGATTACGTATCAGTATGCCGAGGATTTGCAAGCCGACATCAAAGCCGAGTTGGACAAGGTGAATGCTTCACTCTCTCCCTTTCAGAAACGTTCGATTATCAGCCGTATCAATGGAAACGATGCGACCGTGGTACCCGATAGTATGTTCTTACATGTATTTCATTTGGCTCGTGTCATCTCGAAGGATACGCATGGTGCATTCGACATTACCGTTGCCCCTTTGGTCAATGCGTGGGGGTTTGGGTTCGAGAATAGTCAAGGGGTGGACTCGCTTATGATAGATTCCCTTCGTCAGTATGTAGGTATGGAGAATGTCTTCTTCGATGGAGAGCAGATAGTCAAAACCGATTCATGCGTGAAACTCGATTGTAGTGCAATAGCCAAGGGATATGGTTGTGATGTGGTAGCGGCTCTGTTCGATACTAAAGGCATTCGCAATTATATGGTAGAGATTGGTGGCGAAATTGTGGTAAAGGGGGTAAATTCCAAACGAAACCGTTGGACAATAGGTGTAAACAAACCTATCGAAGATTCTTTGGGCCAAAGCAATGAGCTGCAAACCATTGTACATGTGAGCGATATGGCTATGGCCACTTCGGGTAATTATCGCAATTATTATTATCGCGATGGGAAAAAGTATGCCCATACCATTGATCCGCGTACAGGTTATCCCGTGCAACACTCCATCTTGTCTGCCACCGTATTGGCCCCTGATTGTGCTACGGCCGATGCTTATGCCACCTCCTTCATGGTTTTGGGGGTGGATTCAGCGATGGTCATCTGTAATCGTCATCCCGAATTGCAAGGGTACTTCATCTATGCCGACGAACAAGGAAATCTTTCCACTCTCCACACGTCCGGATTCGAGCGATGGATTCCGTAAGTCCTGGG
>CAZDAN010000066.1:0-9900 GCA_964503565.1 uncultured Bacteroides sp. | reverse complement strand
GTCGGGGCGGAGCGACCAGTCTTTCAGCTTGATGGTGATGAGTCCGTAGGAAGAGCCTGCACCAGAGATGAGTCCGTAACCCGACACGGTGGACGAAATCTCTATCTGCTCTATATCCTTGATGCGGTTGAAGACCTCCATCAGACAATCGTTGGTGTTCTGGAGCGAACTTCCCGGAGCGGCCTGCACATCGACCATAATGGTACCCATGTCCTCGTCGGGCACAAGACCGGTCTTGGTGGTCATCATGCACACAACCAGCAGGGCGATACAGGCGACGATAATCAGCCATACAAACCACGCGCGCTTGATGAAGAACTTCACGCCGCCCTTGTACTTATCCACCACGGCGTTGAAGCCCGTGTTGAAGCGCTTGCGGAAGCGGGCCGAGAAGTTGTCAATCTCCACGCCGTTCTCGTCCATGTAAGGATTGAGCAGGATGGCACTGAGGGCCGGAGCCAAAGTGAGCGAGTTGATGGCCGAAATACCTACCGACACGGCCATGGTGATACCGAACTGGGTGTAGAAGACGCCCGACGTTCCACCCATCATGGAGACGGGGATAAACACGGCCATGAAGACCAATGTGGAGGTGAGGATGGCCGATGAAATGCCGTCCATGGCATCCACCGTGGCATGATGAGAAGAGAGGTAACCGCTCTCGAGCTTGGCCTGCACCGCCTCCACCACCACGATGGCATTGTCCACCACCGTACCGATGGCAAGCACCAAGGCAAAGAGGGTGAGCAGGTTGATGGTGAATCCCGCCACGGCCATAAAAGCAAACGTTCCGATGATGGAGACAAAGATGGAGATGGTGGGAATGAGCGTGGCCTTCCAGTCCTGCAGGAAGAAGTAAACCACCAGTACCACCAACACGATGGCAAGGATGAGCGAGATGACCACCTCCTTGATGGAGGCATAGAGGAAGTCGTTTACCGACATCATGGTGTCAATCATCAGTCCCTCGGGCATCGTTTCGCGCGACTCCTCGATGAGGGCATCAATGTCGTTCACCACCTGTGTGGCATTAGAGCCGGCAATCTGGAAAATCATCATCTCCACACCGGGATGTCCGTTGGTGGTGGATTTGTAGCCATACGATTCGATACCCAGCTCGATGCGGGCCACATCCTTCAGGCGGAGCACTTCGCCGCCGGGAAGAGCCTTGATAATCATTTCGCCAAACTCCTCGGGCGTCTGCTTGCGGCCGGCGTACTTCATGATGTATTCATAGGTAGAGCCCGAACTTTCACCGAAAGAACCTGTGGCCGACTCGATGTTTTGTTCCGAAAGTACGCCAATCACATCGGCCGGAACCAGATGGTGGTGCGACATGGCGGCGGGGTTGAACCAAATGCGCATACTGTATTGGTCGGACAACAGAACCACGCTACCCACACCCTTGATACGTTTCAACTGTGGTTCGAGGTTGATTTTGGAGTAGTTGGCCAGGAACTTGTTGTCGTAGCCGCTCTCCTCGGTGGCATGAAGGTCGATAACCTTGATCATACTGTTCTGACGCTTGATGACCGACACACCGATACGGGTCACCTCGGCGGGCAACGAGCCGGTAGCCTGTGCCACACGGTTTTGTACGAAGACGGCCGCCATGTCGGGGTCCATACCCTGACGGAAATAGACCATAATCTCCACATTTCCCGAGTTGGTGGCTGTGGAGGTGATGTAGTCCATATTCTCCACACCGTTGATGGCCTCTTCCAACGGGGCAATCACCGACTTCTGTACCGTCTCGGCCGATGCACCGGGATAAGCGGTCATCACCATGACGGTGGGCGGTGCAATGTTGGGGAACTGCTCGACGGGCAGTGTCTTGATGCTGATGAGTCCCACCAGCACAATCACAATGGAGATGACGGCCGACAGCACCGGCCGCTCTATAAATGTCCTGAGTTTCATTGTTGGTTGCCTCCTTCTTTATTTAATCTTAATCTCCTGGTTGTCGCGGATAAGTCCCACGCCCTCTGTTACAATGATGTCGCCAGCTTTCAGGCCTGATTGTACGATATAGCTCTTGCCATCATCGGACAGTTGCACGGCCAATCGGGTAGCCACGGCCTTGCCATCCACATACTTGTAAGCAAAGATAAGGTCCTGCAACTCGAAGGTGGCCGAGCAGGGAATCAGGATGACATCCTTGTGTGCTCTCTCCAGAATGATGCGGCCCGAGGCACCACTGTGCAGGATTCCCCCTTCGTTGGGGAAGACAGCACGGATGGAAACACTACCCGTTGAGGGGTCAATCACACCACTGATGGTTTCGATACGTCCGTTTGTGGAATAGATACTGCCATCTGCCAACTCCAGTTTCACGGAAGGAAGGGCAGCCACAGCCTCGGCCATATCTTTGTGCCCGTTTGTCAACCCGAGGAAAGCAACTTCCGAAATGGAGTAATAGACATACATCTCCCGGTTATCGGAAACAGTGGTCAGCGGTTGCGGAAGAGCAGGCGACACCAATGCTCCGGCACGGAAGGGGATGGTGCCCACCACGCCGTCCACGGGGCTGAGCACCTGAGTGTAGGTCATATTGTTCTTGGCTGTCACCAATTGTGCCTCGGCTTGCGCCAATCCGGCTTTGGCCGTGAGAAGTTGGTTGCGGCTGGTAAGCATATCAAACTCTGAGATTACTTTCTCCTCAAACAACTTCACGCGGCTGTCATACACCAACTGTGCCGTAGCCACACCGGCCTTGGCAGACTCTACGTTGGCCTCGGCCATCTGCAGAGCCGCTTTGAATGGCACTTGGTCAATAATGAAAAGTGATTCTCCCTTGCGCACACGTTCACCCTCGCTGACACAAACTTTGGAAATGGTACCCGACACTTGCGGAAAGATGGCAATGTCCTGACGGCCTTCGATGGAGGCGGGATAGATTTCTGACACATTCACGTCCGTAGTTCCGATAGTCACGGAAGCATACGATACATCCTGCACAGCCTGCTGCGGCTCTTGGCAGGAATAAAACAAAAAGCAGCAACACGCCATTGCTGCAACCATTGATAATTTTTTCATCTTTTTACACTTAAAATTTGCGGGTGCAAAGGTACGGCTTAAAATCTATCTGGGTGGCTCAAATAAACGAGTAATCTTGTTCAAAAACGGAATAAATTCCGTATCTTTGCAGCCGTATGGATACGAATGAAATCTTCGTCAGACAACTCCTTTCAGAAGGAAATCCCTTTAAGGTGAAACGGATTGAGAATGTCCGAAAGTACCTTCAACAGCCATTCCGTATGGATGGTGGAGCCATATTGCTGTGTACCGATGGGCAAGCGGAGATAGTAGTCAATACCCGATCTTATCAGGTGGAAAAAGGGTGTGAAATGGTTTTGCTCGACGATATGTCATTGTTCATAAAGGGGAGTAGCGAGGACTTTCGCATGGTTATGTTGATTTACTCCAAAGAGATGGCTTCTCAGGCCACATACAAATTTGCTCCACAGTTTTTTTCGTACCTGATTCAACACCCATTGTACAGGCATCCCGAAGGAGCAGAGGAGACACTGTTGGCCTATATGAAAATCTTGCGCGACATGCAGAGTGACACGCATAACCGTTATCATGTGCTGATTGCCACCAATCTGTTGCGTAGCATCCTGTTGAATGCTTATGACAAGATTCAGCGCTTCGGTGATGGACAGGGCGGATTGGCTGGTTCGCGTAAGGAGGAAATATATAACCGCTTCATGGATTTGGTCATCGAGCACGCCCGTACCCATCGTGAAGTGGCCTACTATGCCGACAAACTGTGTATCTCTACCAAGTATTTGGCTGAGGTGGCAAAAGCTGTGGCTAAGGAGACTCCCAAACAATTGATTGATGCTTTTATTGTGTCTGAAATAAAACTGATGCTCACTTTTACCGATATGAGTATTCAGCAGATTGCCAACTATCTGCATTTTCTTGACCAATCCTATCTTGGCCGTTTCTTCAAGCACCACACAGGTATGTCGCCGTCCACCTACAAACAACAGGAAATGGTACTCTGAACACGAAGTCATATCTCAAACTCTCCTAAAATCTTAAGGAAAGTGTTGTGAGTATGGCGGAAACTTCATACTTTTGCAGTTGTAATCTTTTTGTATTGGATGAATGATATGAATATGTCAAGAATGGAAGAATGTGAAACAAGGGGGTGGCGCCTTGTCAATTGGCAGACAATCGGGGTGGCACTTTCTTTGATGCTGACCGTCACGGCCTGCATACGCGAAGAGGATTTTGAGAACTCTCCGCAAGGTAACTTCGATGCGTTGTGGCAGATGATAGATGAGCGATATTGCTTCTTCGATTACAAAGGGCAGGAGTATGGCCTTGATTGGGATGAGGTGTACGAACGGTATGCGCCCCTGATTACACCCGATATGCCTCAGAAGGGGCTGTTCGAGGTGTTGGGGAATATGTTGGCCGAATTGCGCGATGGACATGTGAACCTTTATTCCAATTATGATGTGGCGCGGTATTGGAAATGGTATGAGGACTTTCCTGCCAATTTCAACGACAGCATCCAACGGAACTATTTGGGGAAAGATTATCGGATTGCAGGGGGAATGAAGTACACCATCTTGCCCGACAATGTGGCGTACGTCTATTATGCCAGCTTCAGTACGGGCATTGGGGATGGGAATCTCAGTGATATGCTCAGTGAACTGGCTTTTTGCAACGGGCTTATTCTGGATGTGAGGAACAATGGCGGAGGTATGCTCACTAATGCAAGCAAACTGGCGGCTCGTTTTACGAATGAAGAGGTGACGACGGCTTACATGTGTCACAAGACGGGGAAGGGGCACAACGACTTTTCTTCTCCTGAACCGGTCAGGGTGACTCCTTCCGATGGGGTGCGTTGGCAGAAGCCTGTGGTATTGCTCACCAACCGCAATTCGTATAGTGCCACGAATGATTTTGTCAACAGTATGCGCCAGTTTTCCCTTGTCACCGTCATGGGTGACCGAACGGGTGGCGGCTCGGGTATGCCCTTTTCTTCTGAATTGCCTAACGGATGGAGTGTGCGCTTCTCGGCTTGTCCCGTCTATGGGCCTGACATGGGGCACTTGGAGTTCGGCATTGAACCTGACGTACGTGTGGACATGACTGAGGAAGATACGGCCCGTGGCCTTGATACAATTATCGAGGAGGCAAGGAGGTTCTTGAGCTTGCAATAAGTGGGTATAACGGATAAACAAAAAAACGCAGGTTAACGTGTGTCTCCTTTGAGGACACAGTAGTCAACCTGCGTTTCTGTATGTGGTTGATACACCTTCTGTTTTACTTGGCGTAGCTGATAGCGCGTGTCTCGCGGATGACGGTGATCTTCACCTGTCCGGGATAGGTCATCTCGTCTTGAATCTTCTTGGCGATTTCGGCACTAAGGCTTTCGGTCTGCTTGTCATCAATCTTGTCAGCACCTACGATAACGCGCAGTTCGCGACCGGCTTGGATAGCGTAGGTCTTGGTTACGCCGGGGTAGCTCATGGCCAATTGCTCGAGGTCGTTGAGACGCTTGATGTAGGCTTCCACAATCTCGCGACGTGCACCGGGGCGTGCTCCACTGATGGCATCGCAAATCTGCACGATGGGAGCCAGCAGGCTCTGCATCTCCGTTTCATCATGGTGAGCACCGATTGCATTGCAGATGTCGGGTTTTTCCTTGAACTTCTCGGCCAACTTGGCACCGTAGAGTGCGTGCGGCAATTCGGGCTCTTCATCGGGTACCTTGCCGATGTCGTGCAACAAGCCAGCACGTTTTGCCTTCTTGGGGTTCAAGCCTAATTCGCTGGCCATCACAGCACAAAGGTTGGCTGTCTCGCGGGCATGTTGGAGCAGGTTCTGTCCGTATGAAGAGCGGTACTTCATTTTACCGATGATGCGGATTAGTTCGGGGTGCAAGCCGTGGATTCCGAGGTCGATGGTAGTCCGCTTGCCGGTTTCAATGACTTCTTCCTCAACCTGTTTCTTTACCTTGGCCACCACTTCTTCGATGCGTGCGGGATGGATACGTCCGTCGTTCACCAACTGGTGCAACGCCAAACGGGCGATTTCGCGACGAACGGGGTCGAAGGCTGAAAGAACGATGGCTTCAGGAGTGTCATCTACCACGATTTCTACACCTGTGGCAGCTTCCAAGGCTCGGATGTTGCGTCCTTCGCGACCGATGATACGTCCCTTCACTTCGTCAGAGTCGATGTGGAAAACGGTGACCGAGTTCTCGATGGCCGTCTCCGTAGCCACGCGCTGGATGCTTTGGATAACGATGCGTTTTGCCTCTTTGTTGGCGGTCATTTTGGCCTCGTCCATAATGTCGTTAATGTAGGATGCGGCCTCTGTCTTGGCTTCCTCTTTCAACGATTCAATCAGGCGCTCCTTGGCTTCTTCTACGGTCAATCCGCTGATAGACTCCAGCTTTTCGCGCTCTTGTACCTGCAAGTTCTCGAGTTCTTCCTTTTTGCGGTCGATAACAACCAACTGTGCTTCCAGGTTCTCCTTCACGGCTTCTGTCTCGTTTTTCTTGCGCTGGAGTTCTTCCTGCTTCTGGTTGAGGCTGATTTCACGTTGCTTCAGTTTGTTCTCGGCTTGCTGGATTTTTTGGTTGCGTGCGGCCACTTCTTTCTCCAACTCCGATTTCTTGTTCAGGAATTTCTCCTTCACTTCCAGCAGCTTGTTTTTCTTGATTACCTCAGCCTCTTCTTCTGCTTTCTTCAGTATGCCGTCGTATTTCTTTTTCAGTGCCGTTTTGTATAGGGTGTAGCCGACGGCAAAGCCTACGCCCGCAGCACAAACAATAGCTATAATGGTTCCTATATCCATGTTAGTTAAAATTTAAAGTTATAAAAAAGCACCACCTTGCTCTGAAGGCTTTCCCTCAAAAGCAGAATGGTGCGGAATTTCAGTTCTTTTTTGTTGTATGACGATAGGGTGAGCACATTGTTTCCCCTCCTCCTCCGTTGTGGGGCTTTCAATGTCTGTTATTCCTTCTTCAGGTAATCCTCCAATGTACGGGTCAACTCTTCTATTTTATCCTTGAAGGGCTGTGTGTCGTTCTTCCGCTCAAGTCTTACGGCCGTGACAGACAGGTGCAATGCTACCATTGTCATGTATTTCTCCGTCCCTTGCTCTTTGAAATTTTCCCGATACAGGTTCAACAGGGTATCGATTCTTCTGGCTGCTTCGCGGTAGTACTCTTCATCGTCCCTGCGAATGGTCATCGGCAGGTACATGTCCGCTACGCGCAGTTGAATGTTCAACATGTTCTTATCGTCATTCATGCCTTACACTTTTTATCCGTTCAACAATGCCAGGCATTTGTCTATTTCTCGCACCAGCTTGGATAATCTTTTTCTCGTGTCACTCACGTCGCTGTCATGAATGCTGATTATCCTTGCTTGTTTCAGGTCGGTGTAGTGTGACTCCAATTCGTTATAATCGTGCTGAAGCTGCTGCAAAGATTGCTCCTTTTGATTCAATGCCTCCATCAAGAACTGATTTTTCTCCTTCAATTCGTCATGGAGGAACATCAACTGTCGCAATCTTGCTTCGAACACACTCAGCTGATTTCTCTCTTCGTCAGTCATTACTTCACCAAATTCTACACAAATATAGAGATGATTGTCGAAATGAGTATAAGAATCTTCTTTGTTTTATTCTTTTTTCACATTTCAGACCTCTTCTTTGGGCTGTTTTTCCTTTTTTGCCATCATAATGATGTTGTAAGCGTACTCTGTCATCCACTTGGGCGAGTAGCCTAACGAGTGCTGGTATTGGCGCACGGTCATGCAGGCTTTTGCTGTGGCAGCGTCCTTCCAGTTATTCTTCGTCATGATGTCGTTGATTGATTTCTCGGTCACGGAGTACATGGCCTTTTTCATGAATCCCGGCAAACGGAATTTCCATTGCATCAGGTTGCCAAGCAACATCATCAGGTCGTTGCTGAAGCCTTGGAACATGAACAGGTAGTTTCTCACGTCATTCACATTCTTGCAATTCTTCTTGATGCTGGCATCGATTTCTTTGAAGAAGTCTTCACTCATTCCATAGATGCTCATCAACATCTTCTTGCAACGGCTTTTTTCGGCTACTCCCAATTTGTTGTTTTGAGTGGGAATCTTCAGGGTACGCTTGAATACGGCCATGTCGGGCAAGAATGCCACATTCGTAATGCCCAGATTGCTGGCCATTACCGCTTGATAATATACGCGGATGAGGGTCATGAAGTCCTGAATGCCTCCAACCTTTTCTCCCTCTTCTTCCACTTTCTTTCTGAACAGTTTCGAGAATATGCTCATTATTTATTTATCCTTATTTATATTATATATATAGATTTGAATTTCATGCAAAGATACGGTAATATCTGAGATAAGCCAACCGAAAAGGCGAAAAAAATGACATTTTGACAAAAGAAGTGCAAAATAGCCCCCCTCCTTCTTCGATTTCTCCGCATTGTGTAGTATCTTTGCACCTCAAAAACAAGATTTCAGATGATACACAACGACACCATTTGCGCCATAGCCACCGCCCAGGGTGGGGCCATCGGGGTTATCCGCGTCAGTGGCCCCATGGCCATTGAAGCCACCTCGCGCATATTCACTCCGATGAGTGGGAAGCCCCTTAAGGAACGCCCGAATTATTCCCTCACCTTCGGGAAAATCTTCTCCAACGGGGGAGAAATTCTCGACGAGGTATTGCTCTCCATTTTCCGTGCTCCGCATTCCTACACGGGAGAGGACTCGGTCGAGATTTCCTGCCACGGTTCCTCCTATATTCTCCAACAAGTGATGGCACTTCTCCTTGCTAACGGATGTCGTCTGGCCCTTCCGGGTGAATATACCCAACGGGCTTTCCTCAATGGCAAGATGGACCTCAGTCAGGCCGAAGCCGTGGCCGACCTTATAGCTTCAACCTCTTCGGCCACCCATCGTTTGGCTATGAATCAGATGCGTGGCGGGTTCAGCCAAGAACTCTCCGTCCTGCGCGACAAACTCCTGCATTTAACCTCACTGATGGAACTCGAACTCGACTTCAGCGATCACGAAGAGTTAGAGTTTGCCGACCGCACCGAACTCTCGCAAATAGCCGGTGACATCGAGCGTGTTATTGCCCGTTTGGTCAACTCCTTCAGCGTAGGAAATGCCATCAAGAACGGAGTACCCGTGGCCATCATTGGTGAAACAAATGTCGGTAAATCCACTCTCCTCAATGCCCTGTTGAACGAAGAGAAAGCCATCGTGAGCGACGTACACGGCACCACCCGCGACGTGATAGAAGACACCATCAACTTGCGTGGCATCACCTTCCGTTTCATCGATACGGCTGGCATCCGCCAAACCACCGATGTGGTGGAGAGTATCGGCATCGAACGCACTTTTCAAAAGATTGTTCAAGCCGACATTGTCCTTTGGATGATTGATTCGGATAGCGAAATAGACATAGAAACGTTGAAAAGTGAAATCCTCCCCCATTGCAAAGGAAAGAACTTGATTATCCTCTTTAACAAGTCCGACAAGGTTTCAGATGAACGATGCACCACCTTGAGCAGTGCCTTTGCCGACGTGGATGCTCCCAAACTCTTCATCTCTGCCAAACATTGCATGGGTATGGACGAATTGGAAACTCTTTTGGTTGAAATTGCTGCTCTTCCCGAAATATCGCAAAACGACGTCATCGTCACCAACCTTCGTCATTACGAAGCGCTCACTCATGCCCTCGACTCCATTCACCGTGTGCAGAGCGGCCTCCAGATGAATCTCTCCGGCGACTTCGTCTCCCAAGATCTCCGCGAATGTATCCACCATCTTTCCGACATTGTTGGTGAGGTCTCAAATGATTCTGTACTTCAATACATATTTAGGCACTTTTGCGTGGGCAAATAGCCTCATTATTAGCAAC
>CAZDAN010000065.1:0-9958 GCA_964503565.1 uncultured Bacteroides sp. | reverse complement strand
CCAAGAGCATGCGTATGCGCAAAATCATCCTCGACGAACTGGAGCGCAAGCGGGCGAACAAACAGTAAAATCGCGTGCGGATAACCACACTGAGACGCAAAGTCGCAGGGGAAAACTCTACGCTTTGCGTCTCTGTTTTTCTTGCTCATTTTCCAAGAAAATCACAACTTTTTCGGAATTGATTCCAAAAAAGTCACAACATTTTTTGGAAAGTAGAGGGTTTTTAGCCGACATCCGCCACTCCGAAAAATATTGAAGATTTTTTACTCTAACGTAACTACGCACTTTCTGATAGAAACGGTTTGCAACCCGCCCCTACGGTTATCAGACAAAGCGAATAACAAATCCCGACATGCAAAGGTAACAAATCCTGCATTCGTAGAATTTTCTGTTTTGACAATTCCCGACCTTCGTAAAAAGGACAATTTTTGTATGTTTATGCAATCTGAAGGTGGAGCAATGAGGCAAGCGGCCAAGCGGTCAGCGGCTGACCTCTCAAGTGGTCAGCGGCTAAGGTGTCCGGCGGTTAGCCCGTGTCCTCTCAAGTGGTCAGCGGCTGACCACTTGACACCTTAGCGGCTAAAGGGTGGAAAAAAGGCGGTTTTTGCTTGATTTCCCCGACCTAAAAATGCATAAATATACAGAGGCCGCATATTTATGCAAAATTGCAGCTCTGAGAATGCGATATTTGGGACAAGGATTCCAGTTGGACGGAAATACGGGGAAAATAAGCAGCAGTCAATAGTTTATTGATTATCAGCACATAATACACTACGCCACAAACCTCCCCCAATGCAAAAATGCCCCGTCTGCATTGGTATGCAGACGGGGCATTTTTTAATATCTTGACAAGTAGCATGAATAAACATTTACAAAGAACCACCAGATTGGCATCGAAGGAGCTATTCTTTACCCTTTGTCCACACCTGATAGAGCGCGGCCGACACCCCATAGATGAGGAAGGCCGAGAGGAAACCGGCGATGGAGTCGATGAGGTAGTGAGCCTGAATATAGACGGTGGCACCGCAAAGCAGAAGGTAAAAGGGCAACATGCCGAACATGAGCCGACGATTGGCCTTTCCTGCCAAAATCATCAGGATGGTGGAGATGCCCACGTGGGAACTGGGGAAAGCGGCCGTGGGACGTTCGCCGGAGGCTTGGGCAGCCTCCACCAAGCGGAAGAAGAATCCGTCGATGGCATCGGGGTTGGGCATCAGTTCGGAGTGGTGGAGGAAGTAGTCGCCCACCTCGGGGAAATGGCCCGCAGCGGCTTGCAGGGGGGTGATGGCGTGGAAATAGAACTGAGGCCCCGTGACGGGGAGGAAGATGTAGATGAGGTAGTAGATGAAAAAGGAGCAGAGGACGATGAAACTGGCCTTCATGAAGTGCTCGTAGCGGGCAAAAAAGTAGTAGAAGACCACGAGGAAAATCATGGGGTAATAGGCCCAATAGCCCATGTTGAAGGCCTCGCTCCACCACACGGTGTGGCACACTTCGCTGAAGCAGAGGGAGGGCTGGCAACCGAAGAGGAGCTCTTCACACCGGGCAAAGAGGTGGTCGAGGTTGGGGAAAAGGCGGTTGAACTCATAGGTGTCGGGGTACCAATAAGCCAACAGCCCCATCTGTGCCACCACGCGGAGGAACTGGGTGAGCCGGCAGGGGCGCCACCGGTAGAGGGTGAAAGTGACAACCGTCATCGCCACAATGGCCATGCGCTCGAGCAACTGGGTGGCAGGATGGTCGAGCCTCATGTAGAAGCAGCAGATGAGCAGGGTGGTGAACAGGTTGTAGGCAAGGCTGATGCGCTCGATGGCAAACAGGCCGTTGCGCCTCTCTATGGGGGTGGTCAGTGTAGTAATTAAAGCCATTTTTCTTGTTTGTACCACGCAATGGTTTCGCGTACGCCACGCTCAAGGTCGTACCGGGGCGTCCACCCCAATTCCTCCCTCAACGGAGCCGTATCGCACTGCCAGTTGCGCTGTTTCATAATCTGATATTTATCTTTGTTCAATGTGCAGGTCTTCCCCACCAGCGACGTTCCCCATCCGGCCACGTAGGAGATGAGTTTCAACAACCACAGGGGACTCTTGATGCGCAACACCCAGGGGTTTCCCAACTCGCGCTGGATGAGGTCGCTGAAGGCGCGGCTCTCGTAGATGCCTCCGTCGCTGACAAAGTAAGCGCGACCCACGGTGCCCTTCTGCACGGCCAGGTAGATGGCACTCACCAGGTCCTTCACGTAAATGAAGGTAATCTCCTGCCGACGGTAGCCTACGGAGAAGTCGGTGTGTCCCTTGATGCTCTTGGCCATCAGAAAGTAGTCGCGCTCGCGCGGTCCATAGACGCCCGTGGGACGGAAGATGACGGTAGGGAGGCGGTCGCCCAATCCTTGCAGATAGTGCTCGGCACGGAGCTTGCTACGCCCGTAGGCGGTGTTGGGACGCGGCATGTCGTCCTCGGTGATGGGGGCATAGAGGCAAGGCGAACCTTGGGGGAAGTCGGGATGAGCCACCTCTTCGCGAATGGGGCCGAAGACACTGAGCGAACTGAGATAGACAAACTGGCGGGGCACTATCCCTGCCTGCATCAGCCCCTCGGCCAAGTGGCGGGTGTATTGGTGGTTGTTGAGCTCAAAATCCTCTTCGCGCGGACACTTGGTGACGCCGGCACAATGGATAACGACATCCCACCCGGTATGCCCCTGCTTGTGGGCAAGCAACTGGGCGGACAATCTTTCGGGCGAAGAGAGGTCCAGCTCGGCAAACTTCAGCCGGGCATCCTGCAAGTAGCGCCGGCTACTGCTACGGCGGACACCTGCCCACACCTGGTGGCCTTGCCGAAGTCCCTCCTCACAAAGGAAACTGCCAATGAAACCGCTGGCTCCGGTGACTAATATCTTCATGTTTTTCGCTTTTTTCGGCCGCGAAGATACAATTTTTATAAATAACTGTCAAAAAAACATCCAACCAAGCGAATATTTTGTTTCCTTTGTATGCAATTAGGCAAGCTGACACTTGCCCATAACCCACAAAACTTCTGAAATAACATGGGAAAGTTTGAAAAGAAAGCAGGAAAAGGACTCAACAAACGAGCATTGACGGACTTGTTGGTGGAGCTGTTTCGCAACAACCCCGATTGGGAATTCACCCTCAAGCAGATATACGCCGACCTCTACCTGAAGACGCATCCGCTGAAGATGCTCTGCATTGACGTGCTCTCAGACCTGGTGCTGGACGAATACATCCGCGAAGTGTCGCGCGGACGCTACAAGCTGAACAACATGGGGCAGACCCTGGAGGGAATCTTCCAACGCAAGCCCAGCGGACGCAACATCTTCACGCCCAATGACGGAAGTGACCCCGTGAGCATAGCCGAGCGCAACTCGGGTCATGCCCTCGACGGAGACCGCGTGAAGGTGGCTCTCTTTGCCAAACGCCGTGGCAGAGGAAAGGAGGGCGAGGTCATCGAAATCATCGAACGCGCCAACGACACCTTCGTGGGGACACTGCGCGTGGAGAAGAGCTACGCCTTCCTGCTGACCGAGACACGTACCTTGGCCAACGACATCTTTATCCCCAAAAGCAAGCTGAAGAACGGAAAGGACGGCGACAAGGCCGTGGTGAAGATTGTGGAGTGGCCCGAGGAGTCGCGCAACCCCATCGGACAGGTGGTCGACATCTTGGGCCGAACGGGCGAGAACAATGCCGAAATGCACGCCATCCTGGCCGAATATGGTTTGCCCTACAAATACCCCGAGGCCGTAGAACGTGCGGCCGACATGATACCCGACGAGATGCATCCACAGGAGCTGGCCACCCGCGAGGACTTCCGCGGAGTGCCCACCTTCACTATCGACCCGGCCGATGCCAAGGACTTCGACGATGCCCTCAGCATACGCCCCCTGAAGGAGGGATTGTGGGAGGTGGGAGTACACATTGCCGACGTCACCCACTACGTCAACGAAGGGGGCATCATCGACAAGGAGGCCTACCGACGCGCCACATCGGTCTATCTGGTCGACCGCACCATCCCCATGCTGCCCGAACGGTTGTGCAACCTGCTCTGCTCGCTCCGCCCCGATGAGGACAAGCTGGCCTACTCGGTCATCTTCCACATCAACGACAAGGCCGAGGTGAAGAAACACCGCATCGTGCGCACCATCATCCGCAGCCAACGACGTTTCACCTACGAGGAGGCACAGGAGATTATCGAGAGAGAAGAGGGAGACTTCAAGAATGAAATCCTGACCCTCAACCGCCTGGCACAACGCCTAACGGAGAAACGGTTTGCCGCAGGAGCCATCAATTTCGACCGCGTGGAGGTGCGCTTCCACATCGATGAGAACGGCAAGCCCCTCGGCGTTTACTTCAAGGAATCGAAGGAGGCCAACAAACTCATCGAGGAGTTCATGCTGCTGGCCAACCGCACCGTGGCCGAGGCCATCGGCAAAGTGCAACGAGACAAGAAGGCGAAGGCATTCGTCTACCGCATACACGACCTGCCTGACCCCGAAAAGCTGGACAACCTGAAGCAGTTCATCGCCCGATTCGGCTACAAACTGCGCACAGGAGGCACCAAGGGGGAGATGAACAAGAGCTTCAACAAACTGCTGACCGAAGTACACGGGAAAACCGAACAGAACCTCATCGAAACCGTCTCGCTGAAAACCATGCAGAAGGCGAAGTACAGCACCCACAACATCGGCCACTACGGATTGGCCTTTGACTACTACACCCACTTCACCTCGCCTATCCGACGCTATCCCGACATGATGGTGCACCGCCTGCTGACCCGTTACCTGGGTGGCGGACGCACGGTGCAACAGGCCAAATACGAGGAGATGTGTGAACACTCGTCGGCCATGGAGCAACTGGCAGCCAGTGCCGAGCGCAGCAGCATCAAGTACAAGCAGGTGGAGTTCATGAGCGAACACATCGGTCAGGTGTACGACGCCGTGGTGAGCGGTGTGACCGACTGGGGACTCTACGTGGAGATTGAGGAGAACAAGTGCGAAGGCATGATTCCCATGCGTGACTTGGGCAATGACTACTACGAGTTCGACGAGCGCAACTATTGCCTTGTCGGACGACGCACACGCCAACGCATCAGCTTGGGCGACAAGATGAAGATACGCGTCGCCAGCGCCAACTTGGAGAAGAAGCAACTGACCTTCGTACCCGTCGACGAGAATGCCCGTCCGCACGGCCCTCGCGGACGCAACCGCCCACTGCGTGGCGAAGTGCCCGACTTCACCGAAGAGGGATGGCAATAACTCTTCTCCTAAGAAACAAAAAAAGCCAAGGAGCGTCATCGCGACGTGCCTTGGCTTTTTGTTTGCGCGCAGACTTTATTCAACTTAATATTAACTTTAGTTTTCCTGCGTCACTTCTGTTCAAGCAGATTGTCTTTTGGCATTACCAGCATCATGATGATGTAGAGGATGACTCCGGGGAAGGCCGCAGAGAAGAAGGCCAAAAGGATGTAAACAATGCGCACGACGGTAGCATCGATATCAAGATACTCGGCCAATCCGCCGCATACACCTGCAATTTTGTAATCTCTTGTTGAACGTCTGAGTCTTTTTTCCATAATTTTTTTATTTTAATAGTTAGAAATCTTTTTATCCCCTCCCTTTTGGGAGGGTTAGGGAGAGGCTCTTATTCACTTCATCTTACTCAACTTGAAGTCGGTGGCGGAGAACCAGGTGCCGTTCCAATAGCCGGTGGCACCGTTGCGGTTGGTCACTCCGTAGCGGATGATGCTGTCGGTCACTTGGATGTTGTCGATGCGCACGCGACTCCAGCCATGACCACGCTTGTGATTAACTTCGGCCATGCGTTTCACCTCACCGGTCAGGGTGCTGTCGTTTTCCATTGTAACCATAGCCTCCTGCCATATTTCACCACCGTAGTTGGCATAGACGGGGAAAGAGGCGGAGAGGCGCTCACCATTGCTGTTGAAAGCATAGATTTCGGGGCCTTCGCCATTGGTGCGCACGGCGGCTTCGAGGCTGTAGATGCCTGGGGTGATGCACACGGTGCGTTCCAACGTATAGTTCATGTTGGGATGCTCGGAGAACCCGTCGATGTACTCCTTCGAGCGGTCGCCGCTATAGTGCTCGCTGCGTTTCATATAATTATTGGTGTGGTCGTGGGCTATGACCTCCCAACCACGGTCGGTGAGCCAATCGAGTTCCTCTTGGCTGCGTTGCTCTTCGCGTTGTTCGCGATACTCTTGGCGTATCTGCTTTGAGGTATAATCCATCTCCACACCAAAGCCGACCAACGAAGAGATTCCTACAATCAACGACACGAAGAAGACAACCAGATAAATCCACAACATACGGCCAAGGGACTTGCCTTTGCCCAACATACGCATAATGACATGGACAATGAGAATCACCAATATCAGTACAGCTATGAATAAAGAAATGCCGGAAAGCCATGTAAAGCCATTGTTGGTAACGGCTTCAAGGAACATCTGATCATCGCTGCCCATACCCATCGCATGACGAAGCACTCCACTATTGCCCATAAAGCCCAATGTGCCTGCGCCAAACAGAGCGACTAATAAGAACAGGAAACCCACAAGGAGGAATGGGGCCAACATGATGATGAGAGCGGCTTTGATGAGCACAATGATTACCTGTACAAGCCCGCTACGATTGGAAGCCGGTTTGTCGGAAGCATCGGCACTGCTGACAATCTCCTCGTTCAGGTTTTCCATCGTCACAGGCTTGCCATGCATACGCAAGCGCTCTTCGGGTGTCTTGGCTTCGGGGATAATCAGTGCCAGAACAACATAGATAATCAGCACCGTCCAGAAGGATATGTATATAAAAGGTATAGGGAGTACGGCCAACGCCACGACGATGAGGCGCACCCACACGGGGTCGATACCGAGAAAACAGGCAATGCCGGAAAGCACGCCACACAACATCTTGTCATCGGGGTTGCAATAGAGGCGCTTCTTCGACACCTGTTCACTGAACCATTCGCGTCCGCGGTGTCCGGTGGTGGGGCTTTCGCCTCCTTCTTCTGAGGCAACATCGTCCAGCTCTTCGGGATTACCGATGCGACCGATGATTTCCTTTACCAGCTCAATGTCTATCGGCTCGCGGCCATCGGCCTTCAATTCGGCCATCAGTTCGCCCACGCGGTGTTCGATGTCGTCGGCAATCTCTTCGCCTCCCTCCTTGCAGGAGAAGTATTTCTTCATGTCGCCCAAATATCGGTTGAGCAACTCGTATGCGTCTTCATCAATGGCATACAGGGTGCCAAAGAAGTTGATGGTGATATTCTTTTTCATTGTTTTTTTAGTTGACAAGTTAACGAGTTAACGAGTTGACAAGGGGATTGCCACAGTCTGTTCGCCAACTTTTAATTTTTAATTCTTTAATTTTTAACTTCAAGCCTGATAGGGCTCTCGGCCTTGAGATGTCCCACCGTGGTGGCCAGTTCATTCCAAGCACAGTCGAGCCCGGCCAGGAAGAGTTCGCCCTCGGTGGTGAGTGCATAGTACTTGCGCGGTGGCCCTTGGGTCGATTCGCGCCATTCGTAGCTGAGCAGGCCGTCGTTCTTCAGACGGGTGAGCAGGGGATAGAGCGTACCCTCGACCACTATCAGCTCGGCCTCTTTCAGGCGGACAATGATGTCGGAGGCATACGACGGCTCCTTCCGGAGGAGCAACATCACGCAATACTCCAACATTCCTTTCCGCATTTGGGATTTCGCGTTATCTACATTCATACGTTTAATTTTTTAGGGAGATAAAAGGAGTTAAAGGGAGAATCGCTCCGCTTTTAGGGAGATAAAGGCCGAATGCTTATGGCAAAAAGCAAAACTATTAGCATTTATCTTCTTTTATTCCACCCCTATTCATCTCTTAAATTACCTTGTCTTCAGATACTTATGGCCATTGAAGGAACCTTGCAAGTCGGACGAACCACCCCTTCAAGTCCTGTTGACGGTGCAAATATAGGCAATACTTAAGTACTTTGTATTACATAGTACTAATGTTTTAATATTATTTAAGACTTCCACAGGTAAAAGAGACAAAAAGGAGCCTGAGGAGGTGTGCAGAAAACCCACCCCGTCCTTAGGAATCTCGCGAATAATGCGTACCTTTGCCGCACAATATTATACCACGAACAATGAAAAGAGTGATTTATGCCTTGCTGGCACTCTGCTTGACCGGATGCCAAGGACAGGCGGCCAAGGAGCTGACCTCAGTGGCCATGAAAGCCTTTTGCGAAGCCATGGTATCCCACCCGGCTACACTGGAAAAGCTGGGAAGACTGAGCAAAGCCGTCCGACAAGGGAAGCTCACCGTGCTGGCCATTTATACCGAAGGCGATGAGGAGGTGTGGCAAGCGGCTCTTCCCACCATGCCCGCCGGTTGGCTTGTGGGCACCGACCGCAGTGTGGTGAAAGAAAAAGCCCTCTACGACCTCAAAGCAATGCCTTGCCTCTATCTGCTCGACAAACAGAAGCGGGTGCTTGTGAAAGATGGTGAGTATGAGGAAATTATGAATAATGAATTATAATTTATATAGATACAACGATTTGTTTTTTAGGTACGGATTTTGCTCTTTGCAAAATACTCATTGAACACAATGCCGGCCACGATGAGAGAAAGACCGATGTAGGTGGTGGGTACAATCTGCTCGCCCAAGATAGCTGAGACAAAAAAGAGCGAAAGGAAGGGCGAAAGGTAGCAAAGCTGGTTGATGAGGGCCGGATTGCCAGTTGTCCGCATGGCCAACCCGAAGCAAATGAAGGGGATACCCATCTCGAACGCGCCCACATACATGCCCGACAGGATGCCCGGCAAGGTATTCAATTCTACCCCCACAAACAGGGCAGCGATTACCAGATACACACTCCCGAACAAGAAACTCATGAAGCAGGCAATGGTGGCGTCGGCCTTGTGGCTATTGCGGTTGTTCACCATCCAATAGGTGGCCCACAGGACGGCACTCATCAGCCCCAAGAAGAGGCCGAAAGGGGATATGTCCAAGTTACCCATCTGTCCGCCTCCGGCCGAAATCAACACCAATCCCCCTAGCGAGATGAACATGCCGATGTATTTCTTCGCCGGTATGCGCTGCTTGGCAAACAGCGCCAGCAACACCAGCAGGAAGATGGGCCAGAAGTAGTTGACGGGTTGCGCCACCTGGGCGGGCAACAGGTCATATGACTTGAAGAGCACCAGGTAATAGGCCACGGGGTTAAGCAATCCCAGCAGGGCAAAATAGCCCCACGTCCGCCCGGGCAACGATGCCACACTCCCCCATCGCCGCTGCACGGTGAGCACGATGGAAAAGATGAGCAACGACGTCACACTGGCCACCAACAGCATCTCGAAATGGGTGAGATACGACAGCGCCACCTTGAACGCCGTTGCCACGGTTGACCAGCTGAGCACGGCCGCACCGGCCAATAGGATGGATTTGTTGTTTGAAGTCATGATTCCAAAACCTCCTCCCCCTTCAGCGTAGCCGAAGAGGCATCAGTGATGCGCACGTTGACGAAGTCGCCGATGCGATGCGAGCCACGATCGAAGACTACGACGCGATTCTGCTCGGTGCGCCCCACCAACTGGTCGCGCGAACGCTTGGAAGTGCCCTCGACCAACACTTCGTAGGTCTTTCCGATGCAACGGTGGTTGGCCTCGGCCGAGAGTTGGTTCTGCACCTCGATGATTTCGTTCAGGCGGCGAATCTTCACCTCCTCAGAGATGTCGTCAGGCAGGTGCTTCGACGCGTAGGTGCCCGGGCGTTCGCTGTACTTGAACATGAAGGCCGAGTCGTACTGGCACTCGCGCATGAGTGAAAGGGACATCTGATGGTCTTCCTCCGTCTCGGAGTGGAAGCCGCTGAAGATGTCGGTGCTAAGCCCACAATCGGGGATGATGCGGCGGATGGCCTCCACGCGGTCGAGGTACCATTCGCGCGTAT
>CAZDAN010000064.1:0-10081 GCA_964503565.1 uncultured Bacteroides sp. | reverse complement strand
GTTCGGATGTATGCCGTCTGAGAGCATCTTGTCGCCATCGTTGGCAAAGAGTGTGTGCAGGTCTATGACCTTCAATCCGTATTCGCCAGCCACTTCCTGTTGGATGGGGATAATGCCGTTCACTATCACCGAATCATTGATATTCCATGTCTGTTTGAATGCTGGGATGGGCGTGCAGAGATAGATTTTGGGGGTCGCTTCAGCCAGAACCTTAACCCTTTTCTTCTTGTTCTTGGGGAGGTTGGCCAAGTCGGGACATAGCGTAGTAATCATCTGAACCAAATCTTGCTTGAACTCAGCATTGTGTTGCCAGTTGCCCGGTTTGGAGTCGTTGGTACCCAACTTGATGATGACGATGTCCGGGCGGAAAGCCAAAGCGTCGCGCCAGGCCATTTCATTCATGTACGGGTGGTCGCCCTTGTTCAGCATGGTGCGTGCGCTCACTCCGAAGTTTTTCACCCAATATCCTTCGCCCAACTTTTGTTGCAGCAAGGCTGGGTAGGCATGTTGTGTGGCCATGTCTATGCCGTGTCCGTCGGTGATGCTGTTGCCGATGCAGGCTACGCGGATTGCTTCAGGTTGCGGGGCTTTACGGTTGTCAAGCCAAGTGCCGATGTCGGTCAGCAGCTGGTCGTGATACTTGAACCAAGGACCGAATCCGAAACCATGGTCGCCCGTGGGATATACGTGCATCGTACACTCATTGCCGGCATTGCGCATCGCCTTGTAGTACTCCAATCCGTTGGTGACAAAGGGTACCAGACGGTCGTCGCTCGCTGTGATAATCAGTGCCGGAGGGGTCAGGTGACGGCGCACGGCATTCTGTGTAGAGAATTGGCGCACCAGATTCTTGTCCTTTTGTCCTTCGATGCCCAAGAAATTCTGGCACGAATACTTGTGCGACACTCGTTCGTCCATAGAAATTACGGGATAGAACAGGATGCTGAAGTCGGGACGCACATCATATTCCGAGTGGGTGGAGATGACCGAAGCCAAATGTCCTCCGGCCGAGAATCCCATGATGCCCACATCACGCGGATGGATTTTCCACACCGAAGCCGAATCGCGGACAATGCGGATGCCCTTCTGTACGTCTCCCATCGGGATGGTACGGTCGCCCTGCGGTAAACGGTAGTTCACCACAAAGTAGGCAATGCCCCGCTTGTTTAACCAGTCGGAAGCCATGTATCCCTCGTGTGAATTGGACAACACAGAATAGCCACCTCCCGGTACTCCTACAATGGCTTTGCCCGAAGGGTTCTCTGGCAGGAAGCACACCATCTGTGCCTTGCCGTCATCAGTGAGGTCAATCGTGAATTTTCTCGCAGTTTGTCCCTGTACTGCCATTACTGACAGCCATAAGACCAGGGATAGAATCTTTTTCATGTTCGGTATAGATAAAAGTAAATAAAAAACATTTCATGCAATTTCTATTCCCTCTCTATTCGGCGTATAGATCCTGTCCCCGGGTCGAAAGTAATGCGGGTGGTCGCCCCTTTGTTGAACAAATCTGTTGTCAACACATCCGTGTTTCCATATTGGGCAACGGGCACTTCCTCTTCGTAGAATGTTTCTTTGCTATTGAAGATTGTCAGCTGGGCTTTTCCCGGAATATTGTAAACGATTCCTTGCGGACGTTTTACCTTTTTGTTCTTGCTTTCTACGGGCTTGGGTAAGTCGCTCAAGTTCTTCAAGTTGTAGTAGATGGGCGCTCCGCTCAGGTCGTCAGCGGGCAAGACTCCCAACTTGTTGGAGAAACGAAACAGTACATTTTCATTGATGGTTGTACCATCCGGATTCAGTTGGATGACGAACTCTTTCTTTTCCGTTACGACTTTTCCTTTGAACATAGCCATGAGTGAGCTCTCCTGTTCTTCCAAATTGGACAGGATTATCTTCAATGCTTCTCCGTCCTTGGGGGCATTTTCAGCTTGTCCGCGCAGAATGGCGTTTTTGCTTTCGCGTATGTTGTATATTTCTTTGGCTACCAGTTCGGCCATCTTGGCTGTAGAGGTGGAAGAGAGGATTTCCTCGTTCAGGAAATCTTTCGGATTCACCTCTTTTTTCGTTTGTTTGTTTCCGTTGGAAGGGTTGTTTGTCCCTTGTCCCTGATGTTGGTTGATGGACAACAGTATGCCTTCATCTGTCAGTTCCAACAGGGAAGCAATGCTTTTATCCTTCAGTTTCACGGTATATCCCTTCTGTGGGTCGCGTACTCCTGCCGTTTTTACTGTCATTCCCTTTATCTTCCATACGGTATGGGGGGTGTTGGATATGCCTTGCAGGCGAAGATACTTGTTGGCATAGTCGCAAAACTCTCCCGGAGTATATATTTCTTTCTCGGTATCCAAAACCACTTCGATAAGTGTTCGGGGGAGGAAATAGGTAACGCCTTCGGCATTGACTCCCGGAGTGTAGTCGCTTACTTCGGTCTGTGCCATACCATTCATGACGGCCAACAGCCCTAATATTGTGATACTTTTCTTCATATTATGCTTTCTCTACTATGATTGTTTAGTAACATTTCAGTTCCTTGTTGCTGCAAAGATAGTCATTCTTTTTCAATTGGCTCCATACGAAAGGCAATTTCTCTACAATATCGCTGGCAATCATGCCATTTTCCCCTTTTTCCTCTGCTGCCAAATCTCCTGCGGCTCCATGAATGTAGGTTCCGATGAGTGCCGTGTTCTCTGGTGAATAGCCTTGTGCCATCAGTGCCAGCAATATGCCCGTCAGTACATCGCCGCTCCCTGCAGTGGCCATTCCCGGATTCCCTGTGGGGTTGAACCGGCAGACTCCTTCGGGAGTAATGACGGCGGTCCATGTTCCTTTCAGAATGATGTTCACATTTAACCGTTCGGCTAATTCTTGTGCACGCATAAGCCGTTCGTAACTATTGGCGCAGTGTCCGACCAGTCTGTCCATTTCCTTGGGATGAGGAGTAAGAATGCTGTGTTTGGGAATCAGGGGAAGCCATGTCTTATGCTTTGCCAGGATGTTGAGCGCATCCGCATCCAGTATGATGGGGGTGGGTGCGAGCTGCAATTGCTCGTACAGGGCGTGTCCCGTATCTTCGTGTTGTCCCAATCCGGGACCGATGGCTACGGCGTTGTAGGTTTCGGGCGGGAATGGGACAGAGAAGTGGTGCTCGTGTTCGTCGTGGTGTACCATTGCTTCCGGCACAGCAGTTTGCAGAATCAGGTTGTTGCACTGCGGAGCGTGTACCGTCAACAGTCCTACGCCGCTCCTCATGCAGGCTCGTGCTGCCAACACCGAAGCGCCTGCCATTCCGTATGAACCGGCTATCAACAGGGCATGGCCATAGGTGCCTTTGTGGGAAAACTCGTTGCGTGCCTTCAGCATGGGACGTATCATCTCCATCGTGGTAACGTAGTATTTGCTGACGGCTTCGTCCATTCCCCGTTGGCTCAGGCGGATGTCCAAACTGAACCATTCTCCGATGTATTTCTGATTCTCTGGGAAGAAGAAGGCCAATTTGGGCAATTGCAAAGTCAAGGTGGTGTCGGCCTTGATAATGTGGTCGCCTATGTTGTAGCTGTTGTCCTCGCACATCAGTCCTGAAGGGACATCGATGGATATCACCATGGCAGGTGAAGCATTGATGTATTTGGCCACGGCGGCAAATCCTCCGTCCAATGCCTTGTTCAGTCCGGAGCCAAAGAGTCCGTCAATAACCACGTCGCTCTTCAGCAGGGGGACAGGAGCGAAGTGTGAGGTGACTTCGGTGAACTGTACTTCGGGGTAATCCAACAGGCGTTCAGCATTTGTCCGGCAGTCCTCTGACAACCTTCCTTTGGGGTTGAACAGATAAACCTCTATCCTGTGTCCGCATCCGGTCAGCATACGGGCCACGGCCAGCGCGTCGCCGCCATTGTTGCCCGGTCCGGCAAAGATCTTGAATGTATGCAGCCCTTGGAACATGTGTTTGATAGCATTTGCCAATGCCGTTGCCGCCCGTTCCATCAGGTCTATTGACGGGATGTTTTCTTCCTCGATTGTACGCTTGTCGAGTTCTCTTATCTGTGATTTTGTTAATAATTTCATAAAATATCTATCAATTATGATGTAAAAGTAGTGCTTTTCTGGTAAAGTATGAAAGAAAAGTGCTAAATTTGTGCCAATTTTCTCGAAAAGGTTTTTCTGAGTAAAGAAAATGAGGCTGAAAAAGGATATAATGAATATAAACTAATAACAAAACGAAATGCTGAATATTGTAATTTTTGGTGCACCCGGTTCGGGCAAAGGAACACAAAGTGTACGCCTTGTAGAGAAGTATGGTTTGAATCATATCTCAACCGGTGACGTATTACGTGCCGAAATAAAGAATGGAACCGAACTTGGCAAGACTGCCAAAGGATACATCGACCAGGGACAGCTCATCCCCGATGCGCTGATGATAGATATTTTGGCCGGTGTGTTCGATTCGTTCAAGGATAGCAAGGGAGTCATTTTCGACGGTTTCCCCCGCACCATTGCCCAAGCCGAAGCGCTGAAGGTGATGTTGGCTGAGCGCGGACAGGAAGTGTCAATCATGCTCGACCTGGAAGTGCCCGAGGATGAACTGATGACCCGCCTCATCAAGCGTGGACAGGAAAGCGGCCGTGCTGACGATAACGAAGAGACCATCAAGAAACGTCTTCTTGTATATCATTCCCAGACAGCTCCCCTTATCGACTGGTATAAGGCCGACGGCAAGTATTGCCACATCAACGGCTTAGGCACGATGGAGGGTATCTTTGCCGAAATCGCAGGAGCTATTGACAACGTAATAGGTTAAGGTGTTATATAGGCGCAGACTGTACAGAAAGTCCATGTGTGACGAGAGAACGTGCAGTCTGCGCCTAAAATGTTTGAACAGTTATGGCAGAAAGTAATTTTGTTGACTACGTAAAGATATACTGTCGTTCAGGAAAGGGCGGACGCGGTTCCATGCACATGCATCGGGCCAAGTATATACCTAATGGCGGACCCGACGGGGGCGATGGCGGACGCGGTGGTGATGTCATTTTGCGCGGTAATCGCAACTATTGGACACTGCTCCATTTGAAATATGACCGCCATGTGTTTGCCGGACACGGAGGAAATGGTTCCAAAAACAAGAGTTTTGGTAAGGATGGTGAGGACAAGATTATCGACGTTCCTTGTGGTACCGTGGTTTACAATGCCGAAACGGGCGAGTATATCTGCGATGTCACCGAACATGACCAACTGGTAACACTGCTGAAAGGCGGCCGTGGCGGACTGGGTAACTGGCATTTCCGTACAGCCACCCGTCAGGCTCCGCGCTTTGCACAGCCGGGCGAACCGATGCAGGAACTCACCGTCATCATGGAACTGAAACTGTTGGCCGATGTCGGTCTGGTAGGTTTCCCCAATGCCGGCAAGTCCACTTTACTTTCGGCCGTGTCGTCGGCCCGTCCCAAAATTGCCAACTACCCGTTTACCACTTTGGAACCTAACTTGGGTATTGTGCCTTATCGCGAAGGAAAGTCCTTCGTCATGGCCGACATTCCCGGAATCATCGAAGGTGCCAGCGAGGGGAAAGGTCTGGGACTCCGTTTCTTACGCCACATCGAACGTAACTCACTTCTCCTCTTTATGGTGCCCGGCGACACCGATGACATCCGTCGCGAGTACGAAGTGTTGCTCAACGAATTGGCGACTTTTAATCCCGATATGTTGGACAAGCAGCGCATCTTGGCCATCACCAAAAGCGATATGCTGGACGAGGAACTCATCCAGATGCTTGGCGAACATCTTCCCGAGGATGTGCCCCATGTCTTCATCTCTTCACTCACCGGGCAGGGCATCCAACAACTGAAAGACCTCCTGTGGGTAGCCCTCAATAGCGAAAGTAACAAGCTGGCCGGTGTGGTGCGCGACGACAAACTGGTGCATCGCCCCAAGGATATGAGCAAGTTGGCACAAGAACTCCGCGAAATGGGCGAAGACGAAGAAATCGAGTTTGTCGATGACTGGGACGACACAGAAGAAGAGTGGGAGGAACTGGAGGATTTTGAGTACGAAGAAGAGTAGAAACCCATTTTTTCAACGCCATCATTCCTTGAGTTATCTGCATTATCATTTTCCCAGTGAGATAAAAGCCTTCAGTACTTGTCGCGACGGAGGCGTCAGCGAGGGTGCATACGCATCCTTCAACTGCACGCACTATTGTGGCGACAATCCTGGGCATGTGGCGGCCAACCGCCGTCGCCTTTGCGCCGATTGGCAGATATCCGAAGGGTATCTTATCCTTCCCCGGCAAGTGCATGGGGTTGAAGTAGCAGTTATCGACGAACCTTTCTTGGCACAACCCCTATCCGAACAAGAGCGTCTGCTCGAGGGAGTGGATGCCCTCATTTCCCCTTTGGCGGGGATTTGTCTGGCCGTGTCCACTGCAGATTGTGTTCCTATATTATTATATGATACGCGTGCGCGCGTAATAGCTGCGGTTCATGCCGGATGGCGGGGCACGGTGGCGCGTATTCTTTCCCTCACACTCCGTCGGATGAAGGAGTTGTATGGCACTCGGGGAGAAGATGTGCTGGCTGCCATCGGGCCAAGCATATCGGCCGCCTCCTTTGAAGTGGGCGATGAAGTGTACGACGCTTTTCTTCAGGCCGGTTTTCTTATGGAACAGATTGCCTGCCGTCGAGGCAAATGGCATATCGACCTTTGGGAAGCCAACCGTCTGCAACTGCTGGACGAAGGTCTGAGGCCCGATGCCATAGAGATGGCCGGAATCTGCACCTATCAGTGCTTCGACCGTTTTTTTTCTGCCCGTCGCTTGGGGGGGCACTCCGGCCGGATTCTGACGGGCATTATGCGAGTAGAGTAATCAACAAACATTGAATAACAGATATGGATGATATTACCAAAACCATCTTACAAGGCATCACCTTCAAAGGGGCTTCATCGCGACCGAAAGAGGACAAAGTGAAGACAAAAGCCAAAAAGAAATCCTACATTACCGGTGCCCATGGCTCCGGTGCTGCCAAGATGAAAGCCGATTTCCGCAAGAAACGTGCAAACAGACATAAGTGAGAGATTTGAAACACATCTCCGTGTAGATTGTTAGCATACGGAGATGGATTGTTAATGAAACATTGTAAAAAGAGAATAGAAGAATATGGAAAGTTTCAGTGAATTGATACGGGTGCGCCGCAGTACGCGCAAGTTTACCGAAGAGGAATTGACTAAGGAGCAGGTGGAATTGCTGATGCGTGCCGCCCTGATGTCGCCGTCGAGCAAAAGAACGAACGGATGGCAGTTCGTCGTAGTGGATGACAAGGAAATGCTTCAGAAACTCTCGCAATGCAAGGAGGCCGGAGCCGGACTGATTGCCGGTGCACCGCTTGCTATCGTCGTGATGGCCGACCCGATGGTGAGCGATGTGTGGGTGGAGGATGCTTCCATCGCTTCGCTGATGATTCAGCTTCAAGCCGAAGATTTGGGTTTGGGAAGCTGTTGGGTGCAGGTGCGCGAGCGCTTTACCGCCGACGGCATTTCGGCCAACGAAGTGGTACACGAATTGCTGGACATCCCCTTGCAATTGCAGGTACTCTCCATCATTGCCGTGGGACACAAAGGACAGGAACGCAAGCCGTTTGATGAAGAGAACTTGCAGTGGGAGAAGGTACATATAAATAAGTATTGATGAAAATTGCACTAATCGGAGCCGGTAATCTTGCTACCAATTTGGGGCGTGCCCTTGTGGTGGCCGGTCATACGGTGTGCCAAGTCTATAGCCGTACACAGGAGTCGGCTGATGCGCTGGCCACCAAGTTGGGGAGTAGGGGGACAAGCAATCTTTCCGAGGTGGTGACCGATGCCCAGCTTTACATCGTGGCACTGAAGGATTCGGTACTTGACGAGGTACTTCCCATCCTGCTTGCCGGGCGTGGCCATGCCCTGTGGGTGCATACGGCCGGCAGTGTGCCGATGTCCGTCTGGTCCGAACACGGCTTGAAACATTATGGGGTGCTCTACCCTATGCAGACGTTCAGCAAGGCACGCGAGGTGGATTTCGCAGAGATTCCCTTTTTCCTCGAGGCTTCGGGCAAGATGGAGATGGACATTCTTCGGAGTGTGGCAGCCTCCATGAGCCGCCGGGTGTACGAGGCTGATTCCGAACAGCGGCGTTACCTGCATCTGTCGGCCGTCTTTGCCTGCAACTTTGCCAATGCCATGTACACGGCTTCGGCCCGCCTGTTGGAGGAACACGGCCTTTCCTTCGAAGCCATCCTTCCCCTGATAGACGAGACGGCCCGCAAGGTGCATACCTTACATCCGGCCGAGGCGCAGACGGGACCCGCTGTCCGCTACGACAGGAATGTGATAGACAAACACCTGACCATGCTCGACGGGCATCCGCTCTACCGGGAACTGTATGAGCTGACGAGCCGGGTGATTCATCAGGAAAAAAAAGATAATGGTGAAAAAGACGATTTGTAATTTGTAAACTCTACACGAACTTATGATAAACTACGACCTTACCAAGATTCGTGCCATCTTCTTCGACGTGGATGGGGTGCTGAGTGCCGAGACGATACCCCTTGCCGCCAATGGCGACCCCATGCGTACGGCTAACATCAAGGATGGCTATGCGCTGCAATTGGCTGTGAAGAAAGGATTGATAGTGGCCATTATCACGGGAGGAAAGACTGAAGCCATCCGTGTGCGCTACGAGGGACTGGGCCTGAAGGATGTCTTCCTCGGCTGCTCCATCAAACTGAAGGAATACAACCAGCTGATGGCAAAGTACGACCTTCGCCCCGAGGAGGTGATGTACATGGGCGATGACATCCCCGACTACGAAGTGATGCGCCTCTGTGGCTGTCCCGTCTGTCCAGCCGACGCGGCTCCTGAAATCAAGGACATATCCACCTACATTTCCCATCGGAATGGGGGATACGGATGTGGGCGTGATGTCATTGAACAAGTACTGAAGGCGCAGGGCAAATGGATGGATGGACACGAGGCTTTCGGGTGGTAACGGTCGGAGGCAGACCGTTATTTGAAATTTTCATTCAGATACATAAAAGACGAACTACTCATGTTGGACAATTTAGCAGATTATCACATCATACTGGCCAGTAATTCGCCCCGAAGGAAAGAACTGTTGGGTGGATTGGGACTGGCTTACGAAGTGCGGACCATGCCGGGTATCGACGAATCGTACCCCGACACCTTGCAGGGCGAGGACATTCCCATTTATATCTCTTCCAAAAAGGCCGAGGCCTACTTGAAGACATTGAAAGACGGCGAACTGCTGATAACAGCCGATACGATAGTATGGCTCGACGGACGTGTGCTCGGCAAACCTGTGGACGAAGCCGATGCGCGACAGATGCTGCGCGACCTGTCGGGACGGACGCATCAGGTGATTACCGGTGTCACACTGGCCACTACGGGGTTGCAGAAAAGCTTTGTATCCGTGTCACAAGTGACCTTTGCCACCCTCACCGAAGAGGAAATCACCTACTACGTGAGCCACTATCAGCCCATGGACAAGGCCGGTTCATACGGTGTGCAGGAGTGGATTGGCTTCATCGGGGTGGAACGTATCGAAGGCTCCTATTTCAACGTCATGGGGCTGCCCGTACAGCGGCTTTATCGGGAGTTAAAGGCGTTCTAACAACCCTTCGCACGCATCTTCCAGAATATCGAGCACATTCTCGAAACCGGATGCGCCACCATAATAGGGGTCGGGCACATGATCGGCCACACGATGGCGCAGATAGTCTGTCATGCGTACAATCTTTTGCTCTTCCTGCAACCCCGGAGCGCGTTCGCGCAAGTCGTCCACATTGCGCTCGTCCATAGCTACGATGAGGTCGAAGTCGTAGAAGTCCTCCGTTCTGACAGGCCGCGAGCGGTGTGTCAGGTGGTAGCCTCTGCGCGAAGCGTGCATCCTCATGCGGCTGTCGGGTAATTCCCCTTGGTGGTAGCTGAGTATGCCTGCCGAGTCGAGCACAAATTCCTCTTCCCGTCCCTCGCGAATCACTATTTGTCGCATTATCTCTTCGGCCGTACACGAGCGGCAGATGTTGCCAAGGCA
>CAZDAN010000063.1:3657-10179 GCA_964503565.1 uncultured Bacteroides sp. | reverse complement strand
CCTGCATGCATAGCTACAATTATCAAGTTGTCATGATATTCTTCATGTAATTCGGCAGCCACCTCGTGTGCGTCGGGGCAATTTACACATGCCTGTCCTGTGTAGTCTTCCAAAAGCACGACACGTTGGGCGGATACGCCCTCCATTTCCAAGAAACGCTCGTCTTCCGAGATGTTCTCACAAGCAGTAAAAAGGGCGGCTGCTATACCTATTATATATATAAGGTGTTTCTTCATCGTCATTTAAAAGCTATAGTTATACGAAATATTCACGCCCTTGCTGGCAGGCACATAACGGCACACACCACCCGAGCAATTGTAGCCGGCACGTGTGCGTCCGTATCCCGCCATGATGCGGTGGGCATTGTAATTGAAAGTGACAGAGGCCATGTAGTAATGCTCCTTGTCGCCATATTCAAGGCCACCGTTGATGGCTGGCTGACCGTACATATCACTAACAGTAAACATCAGATAGGGCAACACAGACAATTCGAGCAAACCATACATCCAATCGCCACTCTCGTGAGAAGTGGTCAAGTATTGCAATTCACCACGCAAAGTAAGTTTCTTGTTGAACTGATATTTCCCTTCACCTACGAAGATGTCGGAGTTAATCATCCCACCATGTCCCTCAATCACTCCTTGATTGTAGCGTTGGTTCATATACATCAAATTTATTTTGAGTGCCTGAGAGATTTTTTTCTCTAACTGGAGATTAATATCTTGGTAGTAAGTCTCGTCTCCGAACTTGAAAAATGACGATGTATATCCATCTGTTCCCATCAGTTTTCCATCGGTTACCGGCTCACGGTCGATGGCGCGGATATAGCTCATGTTCAATTTGAGAGAAGTACCATATTTTCCACCCAAAAGAGTCTTACGCTTGAAGGTATAGCCAAATTCACCCTGCATGGCCCACTCGCCATTAGCCATCTGCGTAGCATAGGGATAGAGAGCAGCCAACGCATATGTATGCTGATAAGCAAAGGCGGGCATGTGATTGAGGAACACACTGGTGCCATTCACCGACCGACGGCTACGGAAGGACATATCCTCGCTTCGCTTAGCTTGCACCAAAGCACTCATACCACGTTTTGAATAGGAGGCAGAGAGCATCAATGCATTACCTTTCTTATATATATAGCCATTGTCGAACGAGGGGTCTTGGCTCTTCATCGCATACTCTGCCATCAAGCTGTAGTTTCCTTGCTGATAACGGGTACGCACATCAAATGCAGTCACCACTTCGGGGAGATTCAGACGTTGCACGGGATCCACCATAATAACTTCATCCTCTTCCTGCTTGGCCACGAACGAAGCACCTACCATCCAGTTGATGCCTTTGTCTTGCATCTTGGTACTGAAGCGATCGACATTCAGTTCAGCATCAACTCCACCGACAATGGCTTCATCGTCCCAACTCCAATAGCGGCGTTGCACACCGCCCAACACTTTCAAGTTCAAACCGTCGATAGCCGACATGTTCAGGCGAAGGCCACGGATAGAATTGTCAATACCCAAACTACGCTCTTCATAGGCACGGAAAATGAATCCGCTACCAAACTGATCGTAGAAGTCGCCAAGCGTTACTTCCCAACCGGCACCAAACTTACCCTTTACATACAAGTGGGGCACTCCCCAGCCTTCGAAGTCACGTTCAAAGCCGGGAAGCGGATATTCCATAAACTCCACACGTGCGCCTGCATCCACCCATTTGCTACGCAGATGAAGGTCGGCATACGTATTGGTCAGGAAATCAGAATTACTATCATATTTTGTTCCGATAGCATTATCCTCTTGAGGCAACAAAATATCACTCTGAATGCTACCATTCAAAGTGACATTTTCCTGTGCGGAGAGGCCCACAGACATTAGTGCCATACCGAATATGGCAGCACATCGTGTAATTTTCAACATTCTCTAATATTCTATTTACTCCTTTTAAGACCCAAAGTGGTTTATTCTTTTTCAGCAGTGAGTTCTCTCACCTTCTCTATCAAATGTTCTTCAGCCCCTTCGGTGTAACCGCTACGTTGGTCAACAATCTTCCCTTTTCCATCAATAATGAACACGTGAGGTATCACATTCACACCCAAAGCACGCTTGAAGTCGCTATTCGGATCGAGCAATACCTCGTACTCCCAACCTGCGCCATCCACCATGGGTTTCACTTTAGCAATCTGATGAGCTTGATCAATAGATACAGCAATCACCTTTACACCTGTTTCATCCTGCCAATCGGCATAGTTTTCATGAATTGCCTTCAACTCACGGTTGCAGGGCTTACACCAAGTTGCAAAAAAACTAATGATAAAAGGTTTACCATCGTTACTCAATTTAGCCGTATCAATCGTCTTTCCTTCGAGATTCTTCAACTTCACAGAAGGGAGTTGAGCATACAAAGTTGCCCCCAACAAAGCGAATGCTATCAAACAAAAGAATTTCTTCATAGTTCTTAAATCTTTTTTATTTCGACTGCAAAAATAGGCATAAAGGATGAATAATTAGTCACTTTTGAGTTAAAAAACCGCAATTCGTTGTATCTTTTATCAAAATAGCCTACTTTTGCGAACGTTTTAACACTTAAAATCACGAAAAAGAATAAATATGAGAAGAATATTCATTTTATTATCGCTCATTTTGTGTGCGACAAGTCAGCGGATTTCTGCACAATCAATCACAGTTTCTACCATTCGAACGTATGCTACATCTGAAACCGTGTACATCAACAAATTGTCAGATAACGGACTTTGGGCTGTTGCCAGCAATGTGGATGCAAACAACTCCACGTTGGAGAATTATCCCTATCTGTTCAACGTAACGACGGGGGCCGTCCTTTCCCTGTTGACTGACGAGGAGAAACTTTCATCCCCCAATTGTAGCGCACGCGACGTGACGGACGACGGAAAGACCATCGTGGGTGCCCATCAGGGCAAACCCGCCATTTGCCGGATAGCCGAAGACGGCACCTACAAGTGGGAATACCTTCCCCTTCCCTCCTCCTTGCCAAATGCCGGAGGATACGCCATTTCAGTGACGCCCGACGGCACCTGCATAGCGGGAACCCTCCACAATAACAGTCAGAACTACGACGGTGGTTATCAGGAATATCCCGTTATGTGGAGAAATGGCGAAGTGATAGAACTTCCCGCCATCCCCACCAGCAAGAACGGTTATCAGTTGAGCCGTCTGTTTGACATGTCCGCCGATGGCAACACCCTTATCGGCGGATTGAATTACATCTACCCGGCGGAGATACAACAGTTCGTATATTATGTATCTGAACAGAAGGCTGAAATCATCGGCACAAGCGATTTCTTCTCCACTGGAAGCACTATCACCAGTGCCTGCATCAGCAACAACGGTGAGTGGGTAGGTGGTACCGCCCGCCTCATCACTCCCATCGAAGGCTCTGATTACCCCGACCAACAAGAAATCCCCTACACCTACAACACCAAAACCAAAGCATTCACCCCCTACACCACCACCGAGCATCATGGCGCGGCAACTACGGCCATGTTCAACAACGGATTGATGGCGGTGACTTCGCCCATCGGCAATCCCTACCGCACAATGATGTTCTTCATCAATGGTTATTATTACAACTTCGAACTCATCCTCAGCGAAGCCTACGGCATTGATTTCCAGTCATCCGCCGGCATCGACAATTCAGGATTGGCCGTATCCATCTCAACCGACGGACGCACATTGGCTTGCATTGCCGCGAACGAGGGTTGCTACACCGCACAACTTCCTCAAAGCATTGAAGATGCTGCCAGCAAGGTGAATCTGCTCGCCCGCTCGGCGGTAAGTCCCGAGAACGGCTCGGCTTTCACCTATTTCCGCAGCATCACCGTCACATTTGACAAGAGTCCTTCCGTAGTTGACGGCACCCGTGCCGCCCTTTATAAAGAAGGTTCGGACACGCCCGTGCGCAACTCCATCTCCATCACCCCCACGAACAACACCGGGCAAAGCCTCAGCTTTAACGTGAACTTCCGCAACACCCCGCTTGAAGACGGTGTGAGGTACACCGTCAAAATACCCGCAGGCACTTTCCGCTTGGGGGACACCGAGATTTATAACCGCGACATCGAAGTGACCTACATCGGCCGCAGTGAAAAGCCCGTGGAGGTGGTAGCCGTAAACTTGGCGAACGGCACCGAAGTGGCTTCGCTCAGCTACAATGTACCCGTCACCATGCAGTTCGACACCAAGATTGCGTTAGCAGAGGGCAGCAAAGGTTCACTTTACCAGGAGGGCGTAGCCACTCCCATCAGCGACCTTACGTTGGCCACTTCGGCCAACATGCTGGCAGCTTATCCGGGCACCAAGCGCAACCTGTTCAAGGGAGTGAACTACATCGTAAAAATCCCTGCCGGTGCCGTCACCGACATCATGGGTAATTGTGCAAACGAGGAGATTACCTACAATTACGTAGGTGCCTACGTCCCCGAACCCCCTGCCGACACCCTGCTGTTTGCCGACGACTTCACCGACCCCGCCACCTCGTACAACAACTTCATGCTTTACGAAGGCGACCACCTGACACCCAACAGCGTGGCACAAGGCTGGATGTTCGACGCCGACAACACCCCCTGGAACTTTGCCTTGCGCGAAAGCGAAGAGACGTATGACTATTGTGCCGGCAGCATCTCCATGTACAATCCCGCCGGAAAGTCCGACGACTGGATGGTCACTCATCAGATATACTTGCCCAATGCCTTTTGCTACCTCGACTTCTACGTGCAATCCTACTTGAAGAACAAGAAGGACACCTTAAAGATATACGTCTATACCGACGATGCCGTATATACCACCCTCACAGAGGAGACAATCAACCGCATCAAAGCCGAAGGCGTGTGCATCTACGACCGGCAAGAGACTCCGGGCGGACACGAGGAGTATCTGACAGGCGACTGGAGCCGCCACCGCCTCCCGTTGGAGCAGTTTGCAGGAAAGAATGTCTATATTGCCTTTGCCAATCAGAACGAGAGCCAAAGCGCCATTTTCGTGGACAACATCAAGGTCGTGTACAAGAGCAACTGCCTGTTGGCACTCAACACCAAGACAACGGTAGTGGCTCATGACGACATTGCCGTCAACGGCATTGTGAAGATTACGGACGAGACGGAGACCTACGATGCCATCACCGTCTTCTTCCACAACGATGATAGGAGCGTGAGCGACACCCTCCGCGCCACAGGGCTCAACCTCAAGAAGGGCGACACCTTCGATTTCAGTTTCGACAAGAAGATGCCGCTGACCATGGGTGAAGAGAACACACTCACCGTGGGCGTCATCTTGGGTGGCGACACCAAAACCACCGACTTCACCATCAAGAACCTGGCCTTCGAAACCACCAAGAAGGTTGTCATCGAAGAGGTCACGGGCACCTGGTGCAGCAACTGCCCCGACGGCATGGTGGCCCTTGAGCACATACAGGAGGCCTTCCCCGGAAAAATCATCCCCGTCTGTATCCACAATCAGGACATCTATGCCAACGACGATTACATGGAGGCGCTCGGACTCACCGCTTTGCCCACCGCCCGTGTCAACCGTCGCGACACCATCACCTCGCCCATCGTCATCAACACCGACACCTATGAATACTCCTTCACCTCCGCTGGTGGAAACGAGTCATGGATGGATCATGTGCTGAAGGAGTTGGAGGAAGAGGCCGAAGCCGACATCAACATCACCCAAGCCGAGTTTGACCGCACAACAGGCAGTCTCTCCATCGACATCAGTGCAACCTACGCCATCAGCAAGAGCGGCGTAGCAGCCAACGTCTTCTATGTGGTGGTGGAAGATGGCCTCATGGGTGTACAGACCAACGGACGTGCCAATGCCACCGACCCCATCTATGGTGATTGGGGAAAGAATGGCAAGTATGGCGGCCAAGCCAGTGTGCAGATAGCCTATCACGACGTGGCACGTGCCGTCTTGGCCGAAAATCAAAGTGCTATCGGAGGCTACTCGGGCATCATCCCCGCCAATGTAAAGAGTGGCGAGGCCATCACTTCGTCCATCCGGTTCGATGGCGTATTGGCCGCATTGTCCAATCCGTTGAATGCCAAGATTGTCTGCATGTTGCTCGATGCCAACACCGGCCGTGTCATCAATGCCGATGTCTGTGCCCTCACCGAGGCCGACCTCGATGGTATAAAGAAGATTGAAACTCCTGTACAGTTAATAACCGGACAAGGAAATATAACCGTGATTGCTCCTGAAGCTCATGCAACACTTTATGCTTCTGACGGAAGCATCATTGAATCCACTGATGTAAACGAAAGTACAATCATCAATACGCACGGTTATCAAGGTATTGCCATCATCCGCATTCTTACAGACGGGCAAACAATCTACCGCAAGCTAATGATAAAGCAATAAATCACGGAGAGGTATCATACATATAAAACAACGTGAGTCCGATATAAGAAACTTGGGATTAGGAATTAAAAAATCCGTCTAAGTTCAACCCGATTCTATCAAGTGTCCGAGAAAAATCCATCAGCTGATA
>CAZDAN010000063.1:0-3557 GCA_964503565.1 uncultured Bacteroides sp. | reverse complement strand
ATCAGCTGATAGATTTGAGTCGAACAGGGATAAAGTACGTTCTTATATCGGACTCACGTAAAATTATTGTTTCTTCTGAGCATCCGACCACTCCTGCAAGCGTTCATACTCCTCCTTCGTCAAGCGCATGAACGAGCCGTGTTGCGGAGCCTCCACACCTATAACATTCTGTGGTGAAGAGAAGTTGCGCAAGTTCTTGTCGGCCTTGCAGATGCGGTAGTTCTTCGGTCTTGAAGAGTACTCGATGTAGGCCACACGCCACGTGCTGTCGCCCACGAGTTGGAAGGCCGAAGCCCCTTCACACTTCTTCTTGCCTTCGAAATCGACATAGTCATCGGCCACCGGCTCGGGCCACGGGCCTGTCAGCTTCTTGCTGGCGGTGGTGAAGATGCCCGGTGTGCCGCCCTCCTTCTTTATCATCATGTGGTAGAGGCCGTCGGAGGGCAGGTAGTTGATGTCTGCGTCGATAGTGGCATATCCCCAGTCGAAGAGTAACTGAGGCTTGGTCAGGCGGGTAAACGACTCGTCGGCATAGGAGTAATACATGCGGTCGTACTTCTCCTCGGCACGATTCCACATGGAGTAGTAAATCAGGTAACCGCCCTTCTTTCCGTCGGGCCACTTGTAGTTGCGGTCCCAAATGATTTGTGGTGCCCACACACGGTTGATGGTGCTCCAATCCTTATATACGTCGGGCGACTGGGGATCGCAGAAGACAGAGGCCCCCTTGCGGTAGTCAAAAGTAACCGACTCCCAATGGATAAGGTCGTCCGAAGTGAGGAGGTCAATACCGAAGTTATCCCAATCGGCCACCTTGTCCAACTCTCTGCGACTGCTCACACGCATGTCGGTGGTCACCATCAGATAACCTTTGCCATCGTGTCGGCGAGTGATGTAGGCATCGCGTTGTCCGCCTTCGATGCGTGCATGTTGCTTCACATCCATGATGGGATTGCCACCAATGAGGTCGTGGAAATGAAGACCGTCGCGACTGAGAGCATACGCCGTCCATTCACCGCGTCCGCTCATGTGGCAATAGAGGTAGCCATAGTCACCCGTCTGGTAGTTACCCGGGTGGTGCTTGGTGTACCATGCCGGATACTTGTCAAGCACTTCCTGAGGGTCGGTGCCTATCCAACTGTATCCCATGCGGCGCTCACGACTGATTTCGGCATAGTCATCGTGTTTCCTTCCATCGCGGTCGCCAAAGTAAGGCTTCTCGGTCTCCAAGTCATAGTTGCGTGCCCACAGGAGCGGTGCGTCAGCATCAGACACCAGGCGGCGGTCCCATTTGCCGTCAGCATCCTTGTACATCTCGTGGCGATAGCCCTTGATGGCATGATTCCTCAACCACTCCACGGCACACTCCACGGCATTCTTTACCTCAGACGAAGGATTCTTCACACCCATGAGCAACTCCACCAGGTCAGCCGTCTCGCCATCGGCGGTAAACGAGGGGAACTCGTAGGCGCGGGCTTGCACGGGCTCCAATGTCTCAAAGTGATGCTGCTGACACCATACGGTACGCTTTCCATCCTTAATTATCTGGGTGTTCACAATGCACCCGATAGCCTTGTCATACGACGCTCGCGCGCGTACTTTATCTCTATCCGACAACTTCAGTGCGTCGTACGGAGCCTTGTCGCCCTCTGCAATGTCGCGCATCAGCTTGATGACGTTGCTCATGGCATCGTCGTTGTAGGTGATGTGCACCGAGTAGTCGGGACGTCCGTCGCCATGAGGTTTCTTCAACGGATAGTATTGCGGCCATCCGCCATTGTCGTATTGCGCCTCCAGCAGATACTCAAAGCCGCGCATGAAAGCCTTGCGATAGACCTTCTTGCCCGTTGCCTTGTACATTTTGGCAAGGAAGAGCATCTCGATGGTGGTGCTCATGTTATCGATGGTGGAGCCAATGCCTTCCTTGCTCTTCATCATGCGACGGATACTCTCACGCTCGACCCACTTTTTGGCATCGGGCCGCTGGTGCCAACTTTGGTTCTTGGCCCATCCGCCACCGGGGAACTGGTAGGCCAGGACGCTATCGGCCACAGTGCAGGCCTCGCGGGTAGCATACCACTCGTCGCTCATGCCACGTGCCAAATTACGGAAAGAGGTCTCCGCCACCGCACGATTCACCTGCTTTCTTTCAGATATACTTTGTGCATCTGCTGATTGTGCATCTGCCAACCACGCCATTCCCATGGCCAACAAACAAGAGTAAATGTTTTTTCTATTCATGGAGTCAGTTATTACAAAATAGGATTTCTTATGGAATGTTCCGTTTTTTTTCAACTTGGAGGTTGCAAAAATAGTTAGAATTAGCAAGATATGCAAAAAAAATGGTCGAAACTTCATATAGGAATTTCACAGACGGAAAAATGCGACTTGCTTTTCAAAATTTGCGACTTGCATTTCAGATTTTGCAAGTCGCATTTTTAAAAAAGCAAGTCGCATTTTTGCCCTTCTCTTTCCACCCCCTACGGAAGGATGGAAACACTCTAAATTTGCGCTTTATTCCTCGTAGCTTTTCTCGTCTGCGGCTTCACCGGCGTTGGTGGGCGATTGGAGATAGTTGGCAGTAGCATCGGTGACCACCAGCACGATGTCCTTCCCTACCCCAACGGCGGGGGGAGTGAAGCGGGTGACGCGGTTCTTACATTCACCGATGTAGCTGTATGCTCCCGTCGAGGGGTCGTACCACCAGGCTTTCTTCCTCTTGCCCGCAATCTTCGTCAAATCCACCTGCATGGGGCGGCCGGTGTAGTTGTAAACCAGCAAGTAGTCATTGCCACGAGTTGCCACCAGGCGGCTGTACTTCAAATTGACCAACGCCGAGTCGGCGGGCACAATCGTACCCGAGGGAGGAAGCTGATTCTGAGGTACAATCTTCACGGGAAGGGCATCGACGGCCGCCTGCACTTCATCTTCAGCAGCAATCACCGACTGGTCGGGCACGCGCTCTTCATAAGGAAAAGTGAGCATGAGGTTCTTCACATGCTGCATCTGGTTGAAACCGGGGAAGTCGAGGGCTTGCCACCAAGGGGTGTCGGCAAAGTAGGCGGGACTGATGCCCAGGCGATAGAATTGCATGATATCGTTGCACCCGTAAGTGTGTCCACACGAGCCGGCAAACACCGACCAATAGGCGTAGCGACGCACATCGGCGGCTGTCCACCGCGGCTCGGTGTTGTGGTGAAGTCCTTGGGGAATGTTCTCGTAGGAAGGTTCACCATCGAGCACGGGCTTCAGGGGGGAGACGGTCAGCGACTGCTCCACATAGCGCCAACTGTCCTCCTCGGTGTCGTCGGGGATGGGGTAGTCCTTGTTGCCCATGCGCTGACCGTAGCAGCGGTGCCCGCTTTGGAACATGTGGAAGTCAATCCACTCGCTCGTAGGGAAGAATTGCGACGAGCAGGTTCGTCCGCGCGGATGAAAAGTCATAAGGTGACCGGTATCGATGGAACGGATAGTGCGTGCAAGTGTCTCCCACACCTCGGTCTTGATGCTTCCCTGTATGTCGCCACCGATAATCCACACGATGTTCGGACGGTCCT
>CAZDAN010000062.1:0-10216 GCA_964503565.1 uncultured Bacteroides sp. | reverse complement strand
CTACGCGACCGCCGCATTGATGAATTCGATGCGCTCGCCAAACGATTTATTGATTAAATGAAAAACGAGAAATAAAGAGTGAACCTTCTCTCCTTTTTTATTGTTTTGGGCTATAAATTGATAACCTATAAAACAGTAGATTATGAGAAGAATTCTATTCGTGGCCGCATTGCTGAGCCTACTTTGTGGCGAAATGGTGATGGCTCAAACAACCCGCCAAGAACGGCGCGAAGCATGGAAAGAGGCACGCGCCCAACGCCGCGCAGAGGAAAAACAACTGGAAGCCGTGCAAGACTCCGTTGCCTTCATCAAAGCCATAGAAGCCCTGAAAGAAGGAAATTGGGTATTAGAAGCAGACAATGTAGTTTTCCGTAATGGAATGTTACGCTTCGTGTCATCCAACACCAACTATGTGGCCGTGCAAGCAGGTGAAGGTACCGTGCAAACAGCCTTCAACAACTTCGTATATAGTCCTAACGGATTAGGAGGAGTGACGGTACAAGGACAAGTATCAGACCAGAAAATCAGTCAGGACAAGCATGGAAACATCTTCATGAACTTCTCCATTTTCGGTGGTGCAATCTCAGCCACTTTGAATCTGACACTGACAGGTGGCACCAACGAGGCCAGCATTTACATCAGCCCCAACTTCAACGGAAACACCCTGACAATGAACGGCAATCTCGTCCCCTACGACGAAGCCACCGTTTTCGAGGGAACCCCCTCTTGGTAACACTCCATTTATTTCATCCTTGAACCAAACAAACTCTGTTCGCGAACCAAACAAACACGGTTCACGAACGGAGTTAAATGTTTTTTCTTGTTCCCTGTTTTATCCGCATAATAACAAGAATGTCAGACAGTCTTCCAAGCCGGGGAAGGGACCTTTAGATGAAAGAAACAGAGATTTTACTGTTCTATACGATTTACACTCTTAATTTGATCTATTTTCTTCAAATTGCGACAAATAGTTGTCACATCTTCCACATCATGCACATACAACTGGATGTTTCCTTCAAATATGCCATCGTTTGTCTCGAAAGATAAACGGTGAATATTCACGTTCATCTGACGCGATATGATTTCGGTAATGGAATTGAGAACACCTACACCGTCAATACCCTCCAAATGAATATTTACAGGAAAATAAAGTTTCTTGTGCGTATTCCACTTAGCAGCCAAGATACGGTTTCCATAGCTGCTCTTCAGTCGGGATGCAACGGGACATTGACGCTTATGAATAACAATGCGATTATCATCATCAATGAATCCAAGTACATTGTCACCAGGTATAGGCTTGCAACAATCGGCAATGATGTAGCTATCTTGAATGGTATCTTCGGTCAATTCAAGTGGTTTCTTGCGATCAAGGTCTTTAGCATTCACCTTCTTGGGCAAAACGGTCTTTTCCTCTTTCTTATTTTTACCTCCGGCAAAGGGAAATGTCAAGTATCGCTTCCAAGCATTAGTGGTCTGAGTTTTCTCACGCAATGCTTCCAAATCAGCTTCACCCAAAATAATTTTATTGTTGCCAACAGCCGTGTAAAGTTCCTCCTTTGTCTGCAATTCGTGCAATTTACAAAGTTTCTCAATGTGAATGGTGGAGGCCTCGAAGTCTGCCTCTTTCAAGAAGTCGGTTACCATTTCCTCCCCTGCCTTCTGTGCCAAACGTTGCTCCTTACGCAGGATAGCCATAATCTTGGATTTTGCTTTGGCCGTAGTAGCAAAGTTGAGCCACGACTCAGTCACATGTTGGTTCTTTGAAGTAATGATTTCCACCTGATCACCACTTTGCAGAGTATGACTCAGAGGTACTAATTTATGATTCACCTTTGCACCGATACAATGGCTTCCCAAAAAAGTATGTATAGTAAACGCAAAATCAAGCGCTGTACTGTTTTGCGGCATAGTCTTGATTTCGCCCTTCGGTGTAAAGACAAAAATCTCTGAAGCAAACAAGTTCAGTTTGATAGTATCAAGGAAATCCATCGCATCCGGTTGCGGATCATCCAAAATTTCCTTGATGGTATGAAGCCATTTGTCCAGTTCGCCTTCATCCTCGCTTCCTCCCCCATCTTTGTATTTCCAATGGGCTGCAAAACCATGTTCAGCCACATCGTTCATGCGTTCGCTACGGATTTGCACTTCTATCCACTCACCATGGTTACTCATCAATGTAGTGTGTAAAGCCTGATAACCATTGGCTTTAGGATGACTAATCCAATCACGTAAACGATCGGGATGTGATTTGTATATCTTGCACATCGACACATAAATGTCGAAACATTCGTTCAACTCCTCTTCTGGTATAATGGGAGTAAAGATAACACGCACGGCCAATATATCGTATATCTCTTCAAAAGCCACATGTTTGGTCTGCATTTTGTTCCAAATGGAGTATGGAGTTTTTATGCGGTCTTCGATGCGATAAGTGAAGCCCATCTCGTCCAAGCGTTTTTTGATAGGAGTGATAAAGTCCTCAAATACACTCCGACGCTCAAGTTGGGTAGCTTGTAACTTATCAACAAGTTCCTTGTATGTTTCGGGATGTTCATATTTGAAACTGAGATCTTCCAATTCCGTCTTGATACGGTTCAACCCCAAGCGATTTGCTAATGGAGCATAGATGTAAAGCGTTTCTCCTGCAATCTTATACTGCTTGTTGGGCAACATGGAGCCAAGAGTGCGCATGTTGTGCAAGCGGTCGGCTATTTTAATGAGAATCACACGAATGTCCTCACTCATGGTGAGCAATAGTTTTTTGAAATTCTCGGCCTGACTCGAAGCACGGTCACCGAATATTCCACCTGAAATTTTCGTCAGTCCATCAACAATTTGGGCTATCTTAGGACCAAAAATGTTCGAAATATCCTCTACCGTATAATCTGTATCTTCCACCACATCGTGCAACAAAGCAGAACAAATGGACGTAGAGCCAAGCCCTATTTCCTGACAAACAATTTGCGCCACAGCCAACGGGTGCATGATATAAGGTTCGCCCGAACGGCGACGTACCCCTTTGTGGGCTTGCTTAGCAAAGTTGAAGGCTTTGGTGATAATTTCCGTCTTCTTCCTATGTTTGGAAGCCAAATAAGAATCGAGCAACTTTTGAAAAGCCTCGTTTATCATTTGTTCGTCCTCTTGTTCTTTGAGTATCTGTTGGTCGTCCATGATAAAGTGCTATTGATATAGTGAATGGAAAGTTATTTCTTTATGATAGTTCTTATGGAATGCGCAACCGTTTACCGGCTGTAATATTATTACCCTTCAATCCGTTTTCTGTCCGGATAGCCTTCACCGTTGTACCATATTTCTGAGCAATGCGTCCCAAAGTATCGCCCCTTCTGATGGTGTGATAAGTGACTCCTCCGCCACTCTTCCCCTTTCGGGATGTCTGAAGATTTACAAATTTACGTTTGTTCAACAGTTCATGGGCCTTATGGTTGTAAACCGAATCTTCATTCTCGATGAACATAGCCACCGCATCAAAGGGAAGGCGCAAGATACAATCCATACTTTCGCCCGGTACTACATCCCTCTTATATTGCGGGTTTAATGCACGAATAGCCTCCATATCCACGTTACACAGGTCGGCCACTTGTTGGAAATGCAGATTGCGACTGATATGTAATGTATCAGTACCATGAGGCAATTGGGCATTCATAGGTGCAATATTGTGCAGACAATAATAATTCATGATATAGTTTGCAGCGATGAAAGCCGGTACATATCCACGGGTTTCGCGCGGCAAGAATGGATAGATATCCCAATAATCACCACTTCCGTTTGCCCGATGTATGGCCTTGTTCACATTGCCAGGGCCGCAATTGTAGGCGGCTATTACCAACAACCAATCGTGATAAATGGCATATAATTCTTTCAAATAACGGGCTGCAGCAAAACTTGATTTGACAGGATCCATACGCTCGTCCACCAAACTGTTGTATTTCAGATTATACAACTTACCCGTCTTCACCATGAATTGCCAAAGCCCAGCCGCACCAGCCTTAGATACAGCCGTAGGATTGAGAGCCGATTCGATAATGGGCAAATACTTTAACTCATTGGGCAAATCGTACATAGCAAGGGATTCTTCAAAGATGGGAGTATAGAAGTTCATAGCCCCCAACAGGTAAGAAACTTTCGAACGCATTGGTCCAGTATATTGGTCAATATACTTCTTTACCACCTCATTATAAGGCATTTCCATGATTGAAGGAATACGTGCCAAGCGGTCGGCATATACCGAATCACTAAGTACTGCCACGGTATCCGGAAGCAATCCATCGGGAGCAGGTGTCAGAAAATGTTTTGCGTGCCATTTCATCAGCAATGTGTCAACATGGAAGAGCATCGACTCTGGCATTTCTGCCACATCCAATCCTTCACCTTTATCCTTTGACGTGGCCGCTTCATTGGCTAACATGCTGACAGCAGAACACATCAAAGCAGATATAAATAATGTCAATATTTTCTTTTTTCTCATAAAATATCATTCATCCTTTTTTATATTTCAAAACTTCAAGCTACATTGTAAGCCATAGGAGTTTCCTTGCCGCATATCATACTGATTGTTTTGTATCATCGCAGGCTTCACCTTCATCGACAAATCTTGCGAAATATCGAAACTGGCCAACTCTGCGTCCACATAGGCATCAATAATGGAAATGGCATAGACACCGATGAAGACAAAGATACTCATATCACGATAACGCCGATAGGTATCCTTCTTGCGTTTGATGATACGCTTAAGGTAATCCATGTTAGCCTCTACATTATATCCCGGAGGAAGCAAATCAAGGAAACTGTCCGTTGCCGGATTGTCATCCATAATATCCAAGTAAGCTTGTGAATAGTCACTATACATCTGTCCATTCCATGTGAGGGCATAAGCACATCCCACAAATCCGCCATAGATGATGGGAAGTTTCCAATACTTCCGATTATATATTTGTCCACCACCAGGAAAGATGACGGCCAACCAAGTGGCTTTGGTGGGATCGGGAATGAACTGCTTCTTCTCCTTCACGGGAATTTCCAATTGTTCAGCGTCGGGCATCTCGGCCACCAAGTCGGCCGAGTCAATCGGTGCCTCCAAAGCCTCCATATTTACCCGATTGGCACGAGCTATGGTGTCAGCCTTCAACACTTCGCTGAATAGAGTGTCGTTTGATGCCGGTTGCACATTAAATCGTTCACGCCGTTGTTGCGAACGTGGAAGAGGTTGTTGAGCAAATGCCTCGGACATCCCCGTCAACCACATCAGTGCGGCACAAATCCATACCTTATATATATAATAGCTATATTTCATATTCTATTTCAGCTGATCCAATATCCCTACAATGCGCTCCAGTTCCTCTTCAGTATTGAAGGGAATACTGATTTTTCCTTTTCCCTTAGCCGAACATGAAAGTTGAACTTTACTATGGAAGAAATCCGAAAGTTGCTTTTTCAACAAATCGTATTCCTCGGGCAACTTGGCGGGAGCAATCTTCTTGCCACTGGGGGCTTTCACCGTTTCGCCTTCGTTCAGTGCCTTCACCATCTGCTCCACCCGGCGCACCGAGTACCCCTCGCGCATCAGATCCTCGAAGAGGCGTATCTGCATCGTGGGGTTATCCAATGTCAGCAGAGCGCGGGCGTGTCCCATGTCTATCTCCTTGTTTTGGAGAGCCACCTGTATCTGTGCGGGCAATTTCAGAAGGCGTAGGTAGTTGGCAATGGTAGTACGCTTCTTTCCCACCCTTTCACTCAAGCGTTCCTGTGTGAGTCCGTATTGTTCAATCAGATGCTGATAAGCCAAGGCGATCTCCAAGGAATTGAGGTCCTCGCGCTGGATGTTTTCGATGAGCGCCATCTCCATCACATTCTCGTCGTCGGCCGTGCGGATGTAGGCGGGCACGCTGGCCAATCCTGCCAATTGCGAAGCACGGAATCGTCGTTCGCCGGCAATAATTTGATAGGTGTCGTCGTCCATCTTGCGCAAGGTGATGGGCTGGATGATGCCTATCTCGGCTATCGAGTCGGCCAGTTCTTGCAGAGCCGTCTGGTCAAACTCCCGACGCGGTTGGTTAGGGTTCGCCTTTATTTGTGCCACGGGCACTTCGTGGATGGACGAAGAGCCTTGTGTCTTCACCTCCTCAGTTGAAATCAGAGCATCCAATCCTCGGCCGAGCGAGGCATATTTCTTTTTTATTGCCATATATGTTTCTTTTTTTTAGTTGACAAGTTAACGAATTGACAAGGCCATGCGGACTTACCTAATTATTGATGACTCACCAATGTGCCCTGCTTCGTCCACCCTTACCCTTGGGTTAAGGTGACCTTATCCCAAGGGTAAGGGCACTTCATCCTTGGGATGATGTCAGCGGGACTTTATCCCAAATTTTTCTTCACTATCTCCTGCGCCAAAGCCAAGTGGTTGCGTGCACCGGTGGAGTCGGCATCGTACAGTATCACAGGTATTCCGTGACTGGGGGCTTCACTCAACTTTACATTTCGTTGAATAACCGTGCGGAAAACCAACTCCTGAAAGTGGCGCTTCACCTCGTCGTACACCTGATTATGGAGACGCAGACGTGAGTCATACATCGTCAGCAGGAAGCCTTCAATCTCAAGTGCCGGATTCAGTTTCGACTTGATTATCTTAATGGTGTTCAACAGTTTACTGATTCCCTCCAAGGCAAAATACTCGCACTGAACGGGTATGATGGCCGAGTTTGCCGCCGTCAGCGAATTGATGGTAATCAACCCTAATGAAGGAGAACAATCGATAAGGATGTAATCATAATCGTTGGCTACTGTGGCCAACATCTTCTTCATCACCTTCTCACGAGCAGGCATATTCAGCATTTCGATTTCGGCTCCCACCAAGTCGATATGCGAGGGCACAATGTCAAGTCCCTCAATGTCGGTGGTGTAAATGGCTTCGCGGATATCCATCTGACTTATCAGGCACTCATACACCGAACCTTCTATCTCCTTAATGTCCACTCCCAACCCCGACGATGCATTTGCTTGCGGGTCGGCATCAATCACCAGCACTTTCTTTTCCAACGTGGCCAATGAAGCGGCCAAGTTTATGGTGGTAGTGGTTTTGCCCACACCGCCTTTTTGATTGGCTAAAGCTATTATCTTTCCCATAAAATCTAATTTATCAGCTGCGAAGTAACTGATAATTTCACAAACGGCCTACTTTTTTTTGCAGAGATTGCCCGAACTGTTGATAACTCTCCCTTTTGGTGAATAACCAGTCATGGAAGAAGCCACATTTCGCTTTCTGCTATGCAGACGGCCACAAAGATACTGTTTTTTCAAGAAATATCGGCTTTCTACCTTTGTTCATTACGGTTTTTTTGCTATTTTTGCACCTATTCTTGGATAAACATCAAAAAAACAAGTAGAAAAACATGGATTCACAACGTCCCCTCATACTCATTTCCAACGACGATGGCCATCTGGCCAAGGGCATCAACGAACTGGTCGGTTTCCTGAAAGATATGGCCGACCTCATTGTAGTGGCTCCCGACGGCCCTCGTTCAGGCATGGCTGCCGCCATCACATCACAGTTGCCCGTCACCATTTCCCTCGTCAGCCAATCGGAGGAGGGGGTAATCATCTACAAGTGTTCGGGTACACCGGTCGATTGCATCAAGTTGGGCCTTGAAACAGTAGTGCCCCGTCGTCCCGATCTCGTCATCGGAGGCATCAATCATGGCGACAATTCAGCAGTGAATGTCCACTACTCGGGTACGATGGGTATAGTACTCGAAGGATGTATGAAAGGAATTCCCTCCATCGGCTTCTCGGTATGCAACCATGATCCCGACCTCGACTTCACTCCTACCCGTCCATACGTGCAACGCATTGTCAGCCAAGTACTCACCAAAGGACTTTCCGAAGAGACGTGCCTGAACGTCAACTTTCCACAATACGCTCCTTATAACGGAGTGAAAGTGTGTCGACAGACACGCGGCCGATGGGGAAATGAATGGGCTTCTCTGCCTCATCCGCGTGGCGGAGGGAATCTCTATTGGCTCACTGGCAACTTTGCCAATCACGAGCCGGAAGCAACCGATACCGACCGTTGGGCACTCGACCATGGCTACGTATCCATCACACCCACGCAAATAGACATGACCGCTTACTCCCTACTGGAAGAAATGAAGAAGTGGGAATTATGATTCCTTATATATATGAGAAAATAAAAAGAAAATAACCCCAATGAAATACTACCTAATAGCCGGCGAAGCCTCAGGCGACCTACATGCCTCGAACTTGATGAAAGCGTTGAAGGTCGAAGACTCCGAAGCTGAATTCCGATTCTTCGGAGGCGACTTGATGAGCGCCGTAGGAGGCACGCGAGTGAAGCATTACCGCGAACTGGCCTACATGGGTTTCATACCCGTATTGATGCATTTACCCACCATTCTCTCCAACATGCGCTTGTGCAAACGAGACATTGTCGATTGGCATCCCGATGTAGTCATCCTCATTGATTATCCGGGTTTTAACCTCGACATTGCCAAATACCTCCGCGCCAACACACGCATCCCTGTCTATTACTACATTTCACCCAAAATATGGGCATGGAAAGAGTATCGTATCAAGAATATCAAACGCGACGTGGATGCTCTGTTCTCCATCCTCCCCTTCGAGATTGACTTTTTCGAAAAGAAGCATCACTATCCCATTCATTACGTAGGAAACCCCTGCGTCGATGCCGTGACGCAATTCAAAGCCACCTACACCGAGACGAAAGAGGAGTTCATTACTCGTCACAATCTTCAACCGGAAAAGCCTATCATCGCCCTGTTGGCCGGCAGTCGCCGACAAGAGATAAAGGACAATCTGCCACAGATGATCGAAGCCACCTCTTCCTTCATCGACACCCACCAACTGGTGTTGGCCGGTGCTCCGGGCATTGAGCCGGAGTATTATGCCAAGTACACGGGTAATCACCCCGTGAAGATTCTCTTTGGTGAAACTTATCCGCTACTCACCCACTCCCGTGCCGCTCTTGTCACTTCGGGTACTGCCACGTTAGAGGCAGCCCTCTTCCGTGTACCCCAAGTCGTGTGCTATTATGTAGCGATGGGAGGATTCATCAGTTTCCTTCGTCGCCACCTTTTGAAGGTGCGCTACATTTCACTTGTCAACCTCGTGGCTGGCCACGGAGTGGTGCGCGAACTGGTAGCCGACTCCATGACCGCATACAACATTCGTGCCGAGTTGACCGACCTTGTGAACGACACATCTGAACGTGCCGCCATGCTCCGTGGATACGACGAATGCCTGCGCATCCTCGGCCCTGCAGGTGCCAGCGAGAAGGCTGCACACACGATAGTGAAGAAATTAAAAACGTATTTAGCCAAACAAGAAAGTGTAGTTCTTGACAAATTGGCAAAAAATATCCAATAAATTCTTTAATGGGAAAAAACTCGCTTTTTTGCACCTCTGTTTCGAAAGAAATGTTGTACCTTTGCAACTTCTAAAAGAAATCTTGAAGATCTTGATGAAAAAAAGCCGCATAATCCTAATAATAGTCATATTTCTTCCTTTGATGTGTATCTGCATACAAGGAAGGAAGGCTTTTCAGATTAATATGGTAACCGAAGCCATATTGACAGAAGCTCCGATTCCATTGACCCAATTGCCTCTTGAAGAAGAACGTCAATATGCGGAAAACATCATGCAATGCGCCATTTCTGTCAGCACTTTATCCGTACAAGCGACCAAATGGTATGGTACTTTAATGGGAAACTCATCCGACACCGAACATAGATGTCATTGGATAAAGAACCTGATTCAAATCCCCCCTCACTTCCTATACTCATCCGACGGACGTAGCGTCATCATCCGCATACGCCATCTTATTATTTAGCCAACACATTTTCCATCCATATAACTACGCAGTAGAATGGGTTCCCAATCTACTGCTATAGTCATTTGTAAAAATCCACCCCCTAAATTAGCACTATTTTGAAAGTACAACAATAATATTATATAAGGATTATGAACTTTACAATGCTTGTGACCGTCGTCCTGACGGCAATTGCTTTTGTAGCCATCGTAGTACTGCTGTCGTGGCTTATCTCACCTCGCTCGTACAACGAGCAGAAAATGGAGCCCTACGAGTGCGGTATTCCTACACGCGGAGGTTCGTGGATGAAGTTCCGCGTGGGCTACTACCTGTTTGCCATCCTCTTCCTGATGT
>CAZDAN010000061.1:7383-10362 GCA_964503565.1 uncultured Bacteroides sp. | reverse complement strand
ATGCCTGGTACGAAGCCTTCGGCATCACCGAGCAGGACAGCCTCTTTGTCCCCAAGGCCGAGCGTGTGACCATCTGGTAAAGAGCGACGAGCGAAAAGTGAGAAACAAAAGGTAAAGAATGGAGAGTGGGTATGCATCGCAATAGGGTGCATACCCACCTCTTTTTTTAATTCTTCCCTCTGAGTGAGTTTTGCAACTCAGTTGTAATAGTTAATGAGTACCTTTGCAGCGTTTTTACAGAATTAAGCAAGGATAAATAATGAAAAGTTTAGTAAATTGGGTGGGAGCCGGTCTGATGGCATTGCTTTTGACTACGGCCTGTGGGGGACACTCCCACCATGACCACGAAGGGCATTCCCATGAAGAACATGCCTATCACGATCACGAAGGGCATTCTCATGAAGGTCATTCCCACGAGGGGCACGGACACGACGGACATGCCCACAAAGCGCAGCATGGCCATGAAACGGAGGCGGCTCATGCCCACGAGGCAAGCGACGCAAGCAAGGGCAATGCCCACGAGGCCCATGTGGGAGAAATCATCATCGCTCCCGAGCAGGCACGGGCGGCCGGCATTGTGGCCGAAGAGTTAGTGGGCGGGCCTTTCCGCCGTGTGATAGCCGTCAGTGGCGAGGTGCTCTCTGCCCAAGGCGAGGAGCTGACAGTAGTGGCCAACGTGGCCGGTGTGGTGAGCTTCAACCGCCCGCTGACCGATGGTGTGCAGGTGGGAAAGGGCACGGTCCTGATGAATATCTCATCTAGGCACATGGCTGACGGGAATCCTACCGAGCGGGCGCGCATTGCCTACGAGGCGGCACGCAAGGAGTATGAACGCACCACCCCATTGGTGGAGAGCCGCATTGTGTCAGAGAAAGAATACATCCGCATCAAGGAGGCTTACGAGAATGCCCGCCTGACCTATGAGGCACTGAAGGCCGACCGTCCTGATGAGGGGGGCGTACGCGTGGAGGCACCTATGGGTGGATACCTGAAGAACTGTCTGGTGAGGGAGGGCGACTACGTCACGGTGGGCCAACCTTTGCTGACTGTTACCCGCAACAACCGCCTCTACCTGCGTGCCGACGTGCCCGAGCGCCACTATGCCGCCCTTGGCCACGTCCGCTCGGCCAACTTCCGCACTTCATATAACAATAAGGTATACACGCTTGACGAACTGAACGGGTGCCTGCTCTCCTACGGCCGCACGGCCGGTGAGCAGAGTTTCTACTTGCCCGTGACCTTCGAGATGGACAACCACACGGAGCTTATCCCCGGCTCATTCGCCGAGATATGGCTGCTCTCTGACGAGGAACGGGGTGTGCTGAGTGTGCCCCACACGGCAGTGACCGAGGAGCAGGGTGTCCATTTCGTCTATGTCCAGTTGGACGAAGAGTGTTACGAACGTCGCGAAGTGACCTTGGGGGCCGACAACGGTCGCGAGGTGCAGCTCCTCTCGGGAGTCCATGCCGGCGAGCGTGTGGTGATGAAAGGTGCTTATCACGTGCGTTTGGCATCAGTGAGCAAGGCAATACCGGGACATAGTCATGAACATTAAATAAAAGGAGTTAAAGGGAGTTATCGGCTCTTCGAGCCTAGGAGTTAAAGCCGAATGTGCTGCTTGCATGAAGCATAGGTATTGGCTTAGCATGCAAAGCATGCGATAACTCCTCTAACTCCTTTAACTCCCCCAGAAACTATATTATGCTAAACAGAATCATACACTTCTCGCTCAACAACCGCCTGTTGGTGTTGGTGGCCAGCATATTGGTGATGGTGGGCGGACTATACACCACCTACCACACCGAGGTGGACGTGTTTCCTGACCTGAATGCTCCCACCGTGGTGGTGATGACCGAGGCCAACGGGATGGCCGCCGAAGAGGTGGAGCAACTGGTGACCTTTCCCATCGAGACAGCCGTGAACGGGGCTACCTACGTGCGCCGCGTCCGTTCGTCATCCACGCACAGTTTCTCCATCGTGTGGGTGGAGTTTGACTGGGGCACGGACATCTACCTGGCCCGTCAGATTGTGTCGGAGAAGCTCTCCCTTGTGGCTGAGGAGCTGCCCGACAATGTGAACAAGCCTACCCTCGGCCCCCAGTCGTCCATCTTGGGTGAGCTGATGATTATCGGCCTAACGGCCGACAGTACCTCGATGCTCGACCTCCGCACACTGGCCGATTGGACCATCCGTCCGCGTCTGCTCTCGACGGGCGGTGTGGCACAGGTGGCCGTACTCGGTGGCGACGTGAAGGAGTATCAGATACTGATTGACCCTGCCCGTATGCGTCACTACGGAGTAACGGTGGACGAGGTATTGGCCGCCACGCGCGACATGAATGTGAACACCAACGGCGGCGTGCTCTACGAACATAGCAACGAATACATCGTGCGCGGCATGGTATCGACCACCCGCGCGGATGAAATTGGCCGGGCCGTGGTGAAGCGTATGGGCACGGTGCCCGTTACTCTGAACGATATTGCCGAGGTGCGCATCGGTGCACAGGAGCCCAAGATAGGTTGTGCCTCGGTGGAGGGAAAGCCCGCCGTGCTGATAACCGTCACCAAGCAGCCTCAGACGGGAACCTTGGAGCTGACCGAAAAGATAGACCAATCACTGGAGGAGATGAAGGCCACACTGCCGCCTGACGTGAAGGTGAACACAGACATCTTCCGCCAGTCGCGCTTCATTGATAGCAGCATCGGCAATGTGAAGCAGTCGCTGCTGGAGGGTGCCATCTTTGTGGTCATCATCCTGGCACTATTCTTGGCCAATGTGCGCACCACGGTGATTTCGCTCGTCACCCTGCCGTTGTCGCTCGTTTTCTCCGTCCTTGCCCTTCACTTCATGGGGCTGACCATCAACACCATGAGTCTCGGAGGTATGGCCATCGCCATCGGTTCGTTGGTCGATGATGCCATTGTGGATGTGGAGAATGTGTGGAAACGGTTGCGGGAGCATAAATCAGTTGACAAGGGA
>CAZDAN010000061.1:0-7283 GCA_964503565.1 uncultured Bacteroides sp. | reverse complement strand
CTCGTCAACTTTCATAAATATCATCTACGAAGCCAGTCGCGAGGTGCGTATGCCCATCTTGAACTCAACGCTGATTATCGTCGTGAGCTTCGTGCCCCTCTTTTTCCTCACGGGTATGGAGGGCCGTATGCTCGTGCCGCTGGGCATTGCCTTCATCGTGGCACTGTTCGCCTCCACGCTGGTGGCGTTGACGCTGACGCCAGTGCTCTGTAGCTACCTGTTGAAGGGGGGCAAGGGAGAGGGCGAGATGAAGGAGGCCCGCCTCGTCGTGTGGCTGAAGCGCTACTACCGCGCTGCGCTCGAATGGGCGTTGTGCCACAGAAAAGGGGTGTTGGGCGGCACCATCGCCCTGTTCATCGGCGCACTGGTGGGATTCTTCACGCTGGGAAACAGTTTCTTGCCGTCGTTCAACGAAGGGTCGTTCACCATCAACGTCAGTTCGCTCCCCGGCATCTCGCTGGAGGAGAGCGACCGCATCGGCCGACGGGCGGAAGAGTTGCTGATGACCATTCCCGAGATTGAGACCGTGGCCCGCAAGACGGGACGCGCCGAGCTGGACGAACATGCCCTGGGAGTGAACACCTCGGAGATAGAGGCTCCCTTCACCCTGAAGGACCGTTCGCGCGAGGAGCTGACGGCCGAGGTGCGCGAGAAGTTGGGCACACTCATCGGAGCCAACGTGGAGATAGGCCAACCCATCAGCCACCGCATCGACGCCATGTTGAGCGGCACGAAGGCCAGCATCGCCATCAAGCTGTTCGGCACCGACCTGAACCGCATGTTCGCCATGGGCAATCAGATAAAGGAGGCCATCAGCGATGTGGAGGGCATTGCCGACCTGAACGTGGAGCAACAGATTGAGCGCCCCGAACTGAAGATTGTGCCCCGCCGCGAGATGCTTGCCCGCTACGGCATCACCCTACCCGAGTTTGCCGAGTTTGTCAGCGTGAACATGGGTGGCGAAGTGGTATCGCAGGTGTACGAGGAGGGCAAGACCTTCGACCTCGTCGTGCGCACCAGTGGCGAGCGGCGCGACCGCATGGAGGACGTGAAGGAACTGATGATTGACACCCCCGAGGGACGCATACCCCTGAGCTACGTGGCCGATGTCACCTCGGCCATGGGCCCCAACACCATCAGTCGCGAGAATGTGAAGCGTAAGGTGGTCATTTCGGCCAACACCAGCGGACGTGACCTGCGCGGCGTGGTGAACGACATACAGGAGCGGGTGAACGCCGCCATCACCCTCCCCGAGGGCTACCACATCGAGTATGGCGGACAGTTCGAGAGCGAACAGGCGGCCTCCAGCACCCTGCTGCTCACCTCCCTGATGAGCATCATCGTCATATACCTATTATTATATATGGAGTTCAAGAGCGCCCGCGAGAGCGGCATCATCCTGCTCAACCTTCCCTTGGCACTGATTGGCGGCGTGTTTGCCTTGCTCATCACCTCGGGCGAACTGAGCATCCCCGCCATCATCGGATTCATCTCGCTCTTCGGCATTGCCACGCGCAACGGTATGTTGCTCATTTCCAGCTACAACCACCTGCGCGCCCAGAAACGTGGCGTGTACGAAAGTGTGGTGGAAGGCTCGCTCGACCGCCTGAACCCCATCCTGATGACCGCCCTCACCTCGGCCCTGGCCATGATTCCCTTGGCCGTGAACGGCGACCTGCCGGGCAACGAGATACAAAGCCCGATGGCCAAAGTCATCCTTGGAGGACTTTTAACATCCACCTTCTTGAACGGTTTCATCATCCCGATTGTTTACCTGATGATGCATCGGAAGGAAGAAGATTCAAAGCCGGAAGTTCAAGATTAAAAGACAAAGAATGAGAATATGAGAAAATCAGTTGTAGCAACAATGATATGTATGGCCTTGGGAGTAAACGCCCAAACGGCCGACCCCATTGCCCCCGTGCTCGATCAAATCGAGCAGAACAACCGCCTGTTGAAGGCTGTGCGCGAGGAGGTCAAGGCCGACCTGCTAGAGGTCAAGGCCGAGAACAACCTGCCCGACCCCTCGGTGGGCTACACCCGCTCGTTCGACACGGAAAACTCATCGCTCCAGCAAGACGAACTCACCGTGACGCAGGGATTCGACTTCCCCACGGCATACGCCACGCGAAGCAAGTATAACCGCCTGCAAGCCGACGTGAGCGAACAGCGCTATGCCGTCGAGCGGCGCGCCATCCTGCTCGAGGCCAAGCTCCTCTGCATAAAATTGATAGGGCTGAATCGCGAAAAAGAACTCTTGGAGATGCTCACCGTGAATGCCGACAGCCTGGTGGCTCTTTCCGCCCAGCGGTTGGAGTCGGGCGAAGCCACGGCCCTTGAGGTGAACCGTGCACGGCTCGACCTGATGACCCTTCGCACCGAGCTGGCCGACAATGCCGCCGCCCACCGCGAGGCCCTGCAACGCCTGCTCGCCATGAACGGCAACCGCTACATCAGTCAGATGGTAGGCAATGCCTATCCCGCCATCCGCCCCTTGCCCGCCTACGAAACACTTCGCGACGAGGTGATGCCCCTGCGTAGCGAACTCAGGCTGGCCGATGCCCAGAAGAGTGCCGCCCATAAGATGGTGGCAGTGCAGCGCTCGGGCCTTCTCCCCAAACTGGAGGTGGGATACAAGCACAGCACCTCGCCCACCGAAGAGTTCAACGGCTTCATCGTGGGCGGCTCCATCCCCCTCTTCTCCAACCGTGGCAAGGTGAAGGCCGCCCGTGCCCGTTCGCTCAGTGCCGAGCTGAGGCGCGAGGAGGTGGCTCTGCAAGTCGAGGCCTCCCTGCAAGCCCTCTACAACGAGGTGCGTCAGGTCGAGGAGGCCATGCAGGCCTACGACCTCCCTTTGATGGACTCCACCTTCTGCCTGCTGGGCCAAGCCCTGCACGGAGGCCAACTTTCGTGGCACGAATACTTTGTGGAGTTGGAAGCCCTCGTACGCCGCAAACAGACCTACCTGCAATTGGAGAACCGCTATCAGAAACTGATGGCCGAGATTTACGCCGACCGCTTGTGATTCGTGGTGAAAAGTTTTGGCGCTATGAAGATAAGACGCTATCTTTGCACGCTGTAACTAATCATATTAACTGACAACTATCATGAACAAAAAACGAATCATGCATGTGGCCGCTACCCTCCTGTTGGCCACCGCGCCCATCAGCAGTGTGGCCCAGCAGGCCGATGCCCCCAAGTGCGAAAGCTACCTCTTCGCCTTCTTCTCCGACAACTCTCCCCGTGGCGAGCAGATACGCTATGCTATCAGCGACGACGGATTCAATTACCGTGCCCTCAACGACGGACGCCCTGTGGTCAGTTCCGACACCATTGCCCTGAAGCGCAGCATCCGCGACCCCCACATCATTCGCGGGCACGACGGAAAGACCTTCTACATGGTGCTCACCGACATGCGTTCGAGTCAAGGATGGCAAAGCAACGACGGACTCGTATTGATGAAGAGCACCGACCTGCTCCACTGGCAACACACCGCCATCCACTTCCCCAAGCGCTTCCCTAACTTGAAGGGGTTCGACGAGGCCAACCTCCACGCCGTTTGGGCACCGCAGACCATTTGGGATGAAAAGGAGCAGAAGTACATGATTTACTACTCCATCGGACGCCACGACTGGGAATACCCCGTGGGACACCGCACGCAGCCCTACTTCAAGATTTTCTACTCCTATGCCAACGAGGACTTCACCGACATCACCGAGCCTAAGCTGCTCTTCGACTTCGGTACGGCCTCCATCGATGGAGACATTGTCTATGACGCGAAGAACGACCAGTACATCCTCTTCTTCAAGGACGAGGGGCTTTCGACCATGAACGGCGACTTCCGTACGCGACAGGGGGTGATGCGAGCCACCTCGAAGAGCCTCACTGGCCCCTACACCGTGGAGTACCGCCACCTGCAGAAGCCCGACCAATTCCCTGTCGAAGGCTCCAGCGTGTTCCCTTTGATTGATAGTGACGAGTACATCCTTATGTACGACTGCTACGCCAATGGCTACTACCAGTTCTGCAAGAGCATCGACCTAAAGAACTTCGAGTTTGTGCAGAACACCCTTACCCGTGGTAACTTCACTCCCCGCCACGGCTCGGTGATGCACATCACCCGTGCCGAACGCCAGCGCCTTGAAGCGTGGGACAACCTCTGCATGGCTCTCGACGAACTCCGCGCCCTGCCTATCCCTGCCTTCACACTGGAGCAGCTCGACCAACGCAAGGCCATCATGGACTACGCCCAACACGTGTTGGCTACCGGCAGTCATACCAAGGACTTCCTCAAAGCCGCCAAGAAGGTGCGCAAGTTCACGGCGAAGTTCTGAGTTTCCTAAAAAGATTTCACAGTGTTTTTGTTAACAAACCTAAGCCTTGGGCTGTTCCCCCTTTCATCCCATGGCTAAGGTTGCTTCATCCCTTGGATTGGGGTCCCCATCCTTTGCCTCCCTCAAGGGGAGGGAGCCGCTCGCTTCTCACATTACAAAAATAAAAAAAACAGCCCATGGATATCTCTCTTGACATCCATAGGCTGGATTTTGTATCTTTGTACTACTCCCATCCAGCGGCTTCGGCAATCTTCTTGGGCAACTCGGTGTTGTCGGCGCGGTGGCAGAACTTGTCGGCACCGGCTCCGATGCTGAAGACGGGCACATAGCCGTTGGAGTGGCTTCCGCTCATCCAGCCCACCATGGCTATCTCGTTGATGATTTCCTTGGCTACGGTGGCCAGACGCTCGTCCTTCTGATACATGCTCTTGTCGTAAGCGGTCTCTTGGTTCTGGAAATTGTCGTCGTAGGCCTTGCGCAAGCGTCCCTCCTGCCGCTTGCTCAACTTCAGGGGATTGCCCAATCCGAAGTGTTCGCCAAGGAGTTGTTGCGCCATCTCCCAAGTGACCTTGTTGTTGGTCTTCTTGCGCAACTCGTTGAGTTTGGCACTGAGTTTGTTCACGCTCATGCGCTGGTACTTGAGGGCTTGCAGATTCTGGTCGTACGCCCCCGTGCCCAGTCCGATGCCGCCCGTCTCGTGGTCGGCGGTCACGACGATGAGTGTCTCGTCGGGGTGTTGCTCGTAGAACTCGTAGGCCACGCGAATGGCATTGTCGAAGTCCTCGACCTCGGCAAAGGCGGTGGCAGCGTCGTTAGCGTGGCAGGCGTAGTCAATTTTTCCACCCTCGACCATGAGGAAGAATCCCTTCGAGAGGTCTTTCGAGAGGAAATTGATGCCTGCGCGCGTGATTTCCGTCAGGGAAAGATCGCCCTTCTCGCGGTCGATGGCGTAGGGGATGGAGCCACGGTCGCGCTTGCTGGCCTCTTCGCTTTGGAAAAGAATGATTTTCTCGGCTTTACGTGCCTTTTTCTTGTATTCTTTGTAGCTGCGTACAAGGGTGTATCCGGCCTTTTTGCTTTGCTCGTAGAGGCTTCCTTCTTCGGGTGCCTTCCGATTGGTGGGGCTTACGAAGTCCGAGCCGGCATAGAAGTCGAATCCGGCACTGATGAGTTGTTGCCCGATTTGATAATGGCTGTTTCTGTTTGGCACGTGGGCATAGAATGAGGCAGGAGTGGCGTGGTCGATGCTCACACTGGTGGCAATGCCTACGCGTGCGCCTGCCTTCTGGGCCATGACGGCGATGCTGGATACCTCGGTCTCGAGGTCGGGCAACAGGCCCAGGACACTGTTGTTCGTCTTGTGCCCGGTGGCCAAAGCGGTGCCTGCTGCGGCCGAGTCGGTTATCTTGCTGTTGGCCGAATAGGTGGTGGCCATGGTGGCGTAGGGGAACTGGGTGAAGAGAAGGGGAGTGATGCCGATGCGCCCTTCAAGCTCGGCACGGTAGGCTTCGGTGCCGTTCACTTGGTTGACTCCCATGCCGTCACCGATGAAATAGAATACATACTTGGCCTGTTGTTGGCCCCATACCGACACGGTTGTTATTATCAGCAACATCCATGCCAAAAGAAAATGCTTTTTCATTGTTCTGCTTAATTATAAAGTTTCAGATAAGATTGCCTGTTAAAAAAAAGATGTACGGAGAAATAAGGCTAAGTCTTTGATTATTCCGGAATAATCCATCCTTTTTTGCCGAATTCGATGGGGCGGATGAAGAGTTTGGCACGTCCGTCGTGGGCTTTCTCGTATGCGTGAGAGACGAAATAGATTTGGTCGTCGAACTCATAAACGGAGCAGTGTCCGATGCCGAAGTTGCTCTTGTCGGGGCCATAGAGGAACGTACCGCCACCTTCGTCCATGCGCTTGCCCTCCTTGTCAAGGTAGGGGCCTTCGATGTTCTTGGCGCGGCCATAGACGGTCTTGTAGGTGGACTTTTCGCCTCGGCAACAGTAGTCGAAGCTGACGAAGAGGTAGTAGTACTTGCCATGCTTGAAGATGAATGGAGCCTCTACGGCATTGTCGCCCGCTTCGATGGTGTTGTTTCCTTCTTGGGTGTGCTTGATTTCCTTCAAGTTGACCTCTTTATTGAGGCGGCGCGAGATGGTGACGGGCGTACTGATGGGGGTCTGATAGTCCTCCTTCGAGAGCTTCACCAGTTGGATGCCGTCCCAAAAGGAGCCGAAGGAGAGATAGGGCTGCCCCTTCTTGTCCACGATGAGGTTGGGGTCGATGGCGTTGAAATTATCGACATTGCGATGCGATGCGATGACCATCCCCTTGTCCTCCCAACGGAAGTCGGGAGAAGTGGGGTCGAGTGTCTTGTTTACGGCCAAACCAATGGCACTGCCATTCTTTCCGAAGGTGGAGCAGGAGTAGTAGAGATGCCACAGACCACGATGGTGGCTGATGTCGGGTGCCCACGTGTGTCCGCGATAGCCGGGTACGGTGTCGGTGGCCCATGCGGGTGTCTCGGGCAGGGCGGCAGATTCGCGTTTCCACTCCTTCATGTCTGTACTGGAGAGTACGCTCACCCTCATGCCGGTGGCAAAGATGTAGTATCGTCCGTTTTCGCCACGAGCCATTACGGGGTCGTGAACGTCGGGCTTGCTGGTATCGAAGCGGGGACGTCGTTGTTCTTGTGATTCTTGTGATTGGTTGTTGGGGTGTTGGCTTTGTCCTTCGGATTGGGCAAAGGTGCCGAGCGTATACAAGGAAAAGAGTGCGAAAAGCAGAGTTTTTCTCATAATGGTGTTGTATTTAAGAGTTAATAATAAAAAGCAGAAGCGGACACCCCGCTTGGAGCATCCGCTTCTTGGGCGATATAATCAATTGGATGATCAATCGAGGTGAGGACCGGCAGCCACGAGTGCCTTACCTGCTTCGTTACCGGT
>CAZDAN010000060.1:0-10367 GCA_964503565.1 uncultured Bacteroides sp. | reverse complement strand
TGGACACCCCTAACATGAAAAGAGCGCACAAAGGTAATACTATTTTCTGAAAAAATACCGTTTTTTCAAGTACGGAATGTACGAATTACACTGTTTTTTATAGAAAAATCACAATTTCACCTCATTAAGCTCAACCAATTTGTTGACAATAGCGTAGATAGTAAGTCCGGCAGCTGAGTGTATTTCGAGCTTACGGGCAATGTTTCGTCGATGAGTATTTACGGTATGTACTGAAAGGAAAAGTTGGTCTGCAATCTCTTTATTGGTCATTCCTTTCACTACACAAATAACGATTTCCTTTTCGCGCTGACTCAATTGTTCAGTTTCAACATTTTGGATAGAGTAGTCCTTTTCTTCAGCCTCCTCTTCACCAAGACAAGCTGCTACACGCAGGATTTTTTCTTGCAGGCTCTCTATGTCTTCGTACAGGGTAATGCTTTCGTCATAGGCTTGCAATATTGAGTTATCGGTGATATTACAGTTCAAGGCTATGCACTTTACGTTTGCATGTACAACATCAACACGGAACTCAGCCACATTGAACCATCCGCCAAAAGTAGGGTTCACCAGCAGAATGTCAGGAGTATTCATATGCAAACAGTTCTCCAACGCATCGGGGGAAGCCACCTCCACAGAACGCACTTCAACACTTGGCAACCGCTTCAATACAGCTACCACACCACTACGCACAATGACCGATGTTTCGGCCACGGCTATCCGCAATGTTTCAATCCGTTTTTTCATAATCCACACTTTTTCTCCAACAGACGCACGGTGGGCACAAAAAGGCAATCTTCGATACGGCAATGCAAAGCCAAATCTTCTTCACAAATGAAGATATCGAACAACACGGCATTCAGCAAATGGTTATCCTGCGAGGCAGGGTAGTACTTGATGATGATATTTTTTAATTCAGAAAGTTTGCTATCAATCTGTTTGTGTTGCAAGGCATGCTGGCGGGTGAAGAGCAGAATGTTACTGTGTTCACCGGTGTGATAGACACTGATGGGGGAGCCCTGGCCATCTTTTCGTACCAACGCTTTCATGGGACAAGCTTCGCGAGTGATACGTTCAGCGGACTCCACATCGCCTTGCATCAAGCTGTTCACGTAATGGAATTCATGACGATTTTCAAACTCCATGTGTTCGCGCACCTCAGCAACATATTCATCAAAGAACTTCTGTATAAGGAAAGCCACCTGGTGATTGGCAGGACTGTTGATGGCTTCTATCAACTTATGACGAATAGCGGGCAGACAGAAGTCGAGATAATAACTATGTGCACGCTTCAGATAGTCCATCATACAAGGGATGGAAAGATTCTCCACGTCGGTGTGTACTTGTTCATCCTCTTCCTGCATAAAATTGGCCACAGCCAGAAAGGTGTAGCCATCCACACCATGAAAGTCACAAACTTCTTGCACACTTTTGTCACCGAATCCCAATGGAAGGCCAAAACGGCTCATGACCTGCAACAGACGATAATCATCACGAATGAGCTCACTCATGCGGTCAGTCAACTGATATTTATTGATAGCATTATCCATCCTTAACCATATATAATCACATGTCTCAATTAACAGCTGCAAAGGTACAGCATCCAGTAGAAATATACAATCGCTATGAATAGGTATTTTTTCAGTTTACAAGGAATGTTCGTTGAGAAATGCAGTCCATTCCTGCTTGTAACTATCTGAAACGGGTATATATACATTCCCAAAGACAATGCGTCCGCGGTCAACAACACGAATTTTCCCTTTTTGAACGATGAACGAACGATGAACACGCAAAAAACGGTCGGCGGGCAGACGTTCTTCCATAGCTTTCATACTGGAAAGTGAGAGAATGGGACGAGGATTATTTTCTGTATAAATCTTCACATAGTCCTTCAATCCCTCTATATAAAGAATGTCCCCCAACTGTATCTGCAACAGTTTATATTCACTTTTTATAAAGAGGCAATCATTAGGCTGAGTTTTTTCATTGACAACCAGCTTGGTTCCTTGTTTCATCCGAAACCATTCAAGAGCACGATTAGCTGCCTCTAAAAAAACATTGTAGCTGATGGGCTTCAGCAGGTAATCCAACGCATTCACCCGATAACCATCAAGCGCATAATGACTGAAAGCAGTAGTAAAGACAACACGTATCTCTTCCGTTATCATCTTAGTAAATTTCAATCCATCCAACTCCGGCATCTGTATATCCAAGAACATCAAATCAACTTTCTTGTTACAAATATCCTTCATAGCAACCACAGCACTGGAGTAACGACCAACAAGGGATAGGAAAGAAGTCTTTTCCACATAACTTTCCAACAAGTCAAGTGCCAATGGCTCATCATCGATTATGACACAATTCAATCTCATGATATTCTTATTTATGATTCTGTTTTCTGAAAAATTTTCAACTCTGATACATAGACATCTCCCTCCTCTTGATGGGTGACACCGTAGCGCCACTCGTATTGACAAGGATAAATCAATTGCAATCGACGCTTAACCTGCTCTAAACCAATACCACTTCCACTCTTGTCGTCTGTATGGTTCTTGGGATAATTGCTATTGCGAATAATGACATGTATTCCATCATTTTCTTCCCACAAAGCAATGGAAACAAAGCTTGGTTCAGTGGAACTTATTCCATGTTTGAACGCATTTTCTATCAAAGAGATAAATATCAATGGGGCAATTCGGGAAGTAGTGTCGGATTGAATTTGAATATCAACCTCCACCATCACTTCACGAGGCAATCGTAAACGCATCAGTTCAATATAATTATGAATAAAGTCAGCTTCACTCCGTAAAGAAACGAACTTCTGATGATTTTCGTAAAGCATGTGGCGAAGCATTTTACTCAACTCCAAGATTGCACCCTGAGCTTTCTCTGCGTTGAAGGCAATGAGAGCATAGATGTTATTCAACGTATTCAAAAGGAAGTGAGGGCTAAGCTGGTTACGTAAGGTCTTCAATTCAGCTTCAGTACACGCATTTTCAGCTTCCCGGCGCACTTCTTCAGCACTGCGCCACTCGCGACTCATACGAATGACCACGGCCAATGCCGCAGTAAATCCCAGGGTTACCACATCGCGAAGATAAAACAATATACGTGGAGGAGGAATATGACCATCGGGATGTAAACGGGGCACAGGACGAGGACCAGAAGGAACATACAATAATTCCCATGACAAATGGTTCAACAATCCGACAGAAAGGACTAACAAAATATTATAGAACAAGAATTTTTTCCATCCTTGCCTGAAAAGGAAACGAGAAACGAACCATGCATAATTGATATAAAACACCACTCCGAAAGCAAGTGGAGTACGCAGATGACGCAGATAATCCATCCCGTTCCACTTGGTGAAACTGCTATATTCCATCAACGCCAACGGAAAACCGAATATCAACAACCAAACCACTACATGAACCAACACCTCCAACAGACGAGGATTGTTCAATAATTTTTGTCTGTCCATCATTATACACATATATCTTTATTTCTGTAAAAAAAGTAGAGGATGCCATACATGGAACAGATTCACATCTTCTTCTGGTAAAGCATCCTCTTTGCAAACTACACATACAAATTCACACAACCTTACTTAAAACCTTACGATAGCAGTAGTTTGCACGTTGAGAGATTCGCCGTAAAAACTTGAAACGAACGACCGTATTCACATATACGATGATACAAAAGTATATATTTTGTCCTTTCACTCCAAACTTTTACCCACTTTTCTTTTACTTCTATCGACAAAAAACATCTATTTATCGACTAATTAGAAATTGACATCGTGTATCCGCACACATTAAAGACTAAACCTCTAACGCTGCTTGCCAACAGAAACATTCTGGAAAAACTTCTTGCAGAGCAACTTCGTCAAGAATACCTGCCTTTTCTCCAAAAAGGCCGAATAATGCAGATCCACTACCAGACATGGCTGCATATTCGGCCCCCAAGGTATAGAACCGCTCTTTTATAGCACCGATAGCAGGATGCTTGGCAAAGACACTCTCTTCAAAATCATTACACATACCGGCTTCACGCCATTGGTTGACGGGCAGTGTGGCAAATTCGGTCAACGAGCGTGTCGGTTTGTGAGGACGGATAAGAGAAAAAGCATCGCGAGTGGAAACGAATATGTCGGGCTTTACTAACAAGATATTATATCCTTTCAAAGACAAATCGGGTAGGGGGGTGAAGATATTTCCAATACCAGTAGCAAAGGCAGGAGTATTGCGCACAAAGAATGCACAATCGGCTCCCAAGCGAGCGGAACGTTCCTCCAACTCATCATCGGTAAGAGGAAGCGAAAACTTCTCTCTCAGCAAACGGAGCATAAAAGTTGCATCAGCCGACCCTCCACCCAATCCGGCTCCCGAAGGAATATGTTTGAAGATATGTATATGCACAGGAGGCAAGTCAAATTCAGTTTTCAACAAACGATAGGCTTTTACCACCAGGTTATCATCGGCTTCGCCTGCAATGGCAATGCCTCCAGCATGAAGCACCACATCGGTTCCGACAGGAGCTTTCTGCTTGGGGTCTTCATCGAATGTTGTCACTTCCAATATATCCTGCAAAGGAATGGGATAGAAGATGGTTTCCAGATTGTGATAGCCATCCGGACGACGCTCTATCACATTCAAACCAAGATTGATTTTTGCATTCGGAAAAGTTATCATCTTTAATAGGGATTTATTATTCTTAAAGGAATGGGGTCAATATCAGATTTGAAAACCAACCGACAAAACGATGCCAACGCGAACGTTCTTTCCAGTTTTCGTCGGTCATAATGGTACTTTGTTGTTTATCGGCATTGAAAACATCAGAGAGTTCATCGGTTATGCGAGAATCAAAAATGAAAGCATTCACTTCATAATCGTATCTGAGGCTTCGACTATTGAGATTGGTAGAGCCAACGGTGCAAAACTTGTCATCCACCATCATTATCTTAGAATGATGAAAACCACCTTCAAACTGATAGATGGTGGCACCACACTTGTTCAACTGACGAGCCACGTGCATTGAGACATCGGGCGTAATGGGAATGTCGCCCTTCACCGACACCATCACCTGCACATCCACCCCTTTCTTTACAGCTTTTTTCAACGCACGACGCACGGTGCGGGTGGGCACGAAGTAGGGGTTGATAAGCTCAATCTTCTCCTCGGCAGACAAGATGGCATGGGCGTATGCTTCACGCATCAGCTTTGGTGTTTTACGCGGCACACGGTCAACGATACCTATGGTGACTCCGTCCACCGTGCCTTCCACATGCAGGCTATCGGTCTTAGAAGGAAAGTAATAGATGCTATCCGTCAGGCGTTCGTCAGTAGCCTTTTCCCACATGGTGAGGAAGATGCGTTGCAATTGGTCCACAGCCGGCCCTTCAATGCGCATGTGCATGTCGCGCCATTCGCCAAAGGCGGGAAGCCCTTCGATATAATAGTCGGCCACGTTCATGCCTCCCGTGTAAGCCGTCTGTCCGTCGATGATGACAATCTTCCGATGGTCGCGACTCATAAAGTCGCCGATAAAAGGAAAGTTCAACGGGTCGAATTTCACAATCTCAATGCCACGTTTGGCCAATTCCTTCAAGTGCTTCTTCTTCAGAGGCTTGTTGTTGCTCCAATTTCCGAATGCATCAAACATGGCACGCACCTTCACTCCTTCCTGTACCTTCTTGTCCAATTCCGAAAAGAGCAAGGCAGCAATGGAGTCGTTGCGGAAGTTAAAATACTCCAAATGAATGTAATGTTTCGCTTTACGTATGGCAATGAAAAGGTCGTCGAATTTCTCTTCACCGCTCTTCAGCAGACGTACCCGATTGCCGTGAGTAATAGCTACCCCTTCACTACGAAGATAGTCCACCATAGCCGAATCGCTACGCACACCATCAGCCGCCCAAAGGACCGAAGGGAGAATAATAATAAATAGGAATAAGAGTAAGTTATGTATTGTTCTTTTCACAATTCTTCTACTTTTGTTTTCATCAAACGAGCCGCAAAGTTACTTCAAAAACCCGAGAAAAAGACACTTTTCCCTATAATAAAAAGCTGAAAAAGGAAAACTGATGAGTAAAAAGGAAAAAAGGGGCGGCAGAAATCACATCTGCATTCCCCTTTTTTTTGACTTCGGCCATCTGTTCGGAAGTCTTCACGCTTTATCCTTGAATCCTTAACAGACTTAACCTTGGCTTAAGGTCGCCTCAGCTAAGGCTTAAGGCAGGCTTACCCTTGGGCCGAGGTTGCCTCATCCATGTATTTGTGTCCGGCCAAACTCCATTCTTCTTCGCGTCAAAGTCGGATGATGATGAGCGAGTAGGCGGGCATCGTCTGTTGCAGGCGTGTGCCGTTCACCTCGATGGTGTCCTCTACAGGACGGGCCTGTCGGTCGTTCATGTCCTTGCCGGTGAGGATCGTGCGCTTGGCCGTGCCAATCTGTTCGCCAAGGGCGCTGAGGTCGATGTCCATGTTCACCTCGGCGGGCAGGAGGTTGACAAGTTTCACAATGACGTCGCCCGTCTCCTCATCGCGCACGATGGAGTGGGAGATACGCTTGCGGATGTCCTGATTCCAAAGCTCCTTGCCCGAGAGTTTGGCGCTGAGGTATTCGTCGCCACTATTGAGGCTGAAGAGTTTCTGCACGAAGTACTCCACGGTGGGCTTCACCTCCTTGTTGTTGAAGTAGATGAGGTCGGGATTCCATTGCGTGTGCCTCTCCTTGGCCAACAGGGGAGCATACGAGGTCATCACCACCACGTCGCCATTACGCTCTACGTTAGTCAGATGAAGGGCGTCGCAAAGAGCCGTCTGCAAGTTGCTGGCACGTCCGCCAATGTGAGTGGCATATTCGCCCAAGTACACCTTCGTCTTCTTCGAGCGGTCATAACGGTCGTAGTAGTCCTGATTGTTCATGAACCATCCGGGCGTGTTGTAGTAGTGTTCGTCCACGATGGGCACTTCGTAGCGGGTTGCCAAGTCCCATCCCTCCTCGTAGTCGCTTCCCTCGTAGAAGGGGCCTACGGTGCCGATAACCGTGATTTCGGGATATTTCTCCTTCACCGCGTCGAATATCATCTTGAAGCGCACCTCGAACACATCCGTGATAAGGTCTTCATTTCCAATGCCCAAATACTTCAGATTGAAAGGTTTCGGATGTCCGGCCTCAGCACGCATCTTTGCCCACTTGCTCTTCTTCGGGTCGCCATTTGCCCACTCGATGAGGTCGAGGATTTCCTGCACGTATTCATCCATCTCATCCATGGGGATTCCGCCCTGCTGGCCATGTCCGCCCACAGAAGAGTTTTGGCAAGGCACACCAGCCGCAAGCACGGGCAACGGCTCGGCACCAATGTCCTCGCAGAATTGGAAGTATTCATAGAAGCCAAGGCCCATCGACTGGTGGTAATTCCAAATGTTGCGCATGGGCTTGCGAGCTTCAAGCGGGCCTACGGTGTTCACCCAACGATAGATATTGTCCAATCCGTCGCCATGGCTGGCACATCCGCCGGGGAAACGCACGAAGCGCGGCTTCATGTCGGCCAATATCTGAGCCAAGTCGGGGCGCATACCGTTCTTTCTTCCCTTGAAGGTCTTTTGCGGGAAGAGCGAAATCATGTCCAATCCCACCTTTCCTACCGTTGAGGGAATCACCTGCAACTGAGCTTTGTCAACGTCGGCATTGGCTATGATTACGGCATTTACCTTCTTCCATTTTTTCTCCGACGGGGCTGGAAGAATTCTCTCACCTACAATATTTCCACCCTCATCAACAAGTCTCACGGTAAGCTTTCCACCCTTACCCTCGAGCTGACGCGCCCACAGGGAGAGGTCATACTTGTCGCCCTTCTTCAACACAATGCCGTCGAATCCCTCGTTGGCCAATGCCACACCCGGTTTGCTGATGGTCAGCGCCGCATAGTGCTTGTTGTTTTCGTGGATGGGGTCGTCCGTAGCAATCTCAAACTTGTCGCCATCGGTGGCGTTCTTCAAGCTCCAGGCATAGTTGTGATTCCACCCCCAACGTCCACGGGTATCATCAGGGTCATACTCGAAACCACGGTTTTGCACCAATTCGGCATAGATGCCTCCGTCAGCCGCATAGTTGATGTCCTCGAAGAAGACACCAATCAACTCATCGCTGATGGCCTTTGCCTTCACAGGGCTTGTCAAGGTCAGAGTCGCCTCCACGGGCTTCAACCCCTCGAGAGCAGGAATCATCACCTGCTCGCCATTCTGTTGCTCCTTCACGATGCGGTGCTCGTGATACTTCAGCAAGTGGTCGACCACCGCCCAAGGCACACGTTGCACATTGCCGCTCACTTCACCCAAGTGGCTGTTCAGGTCAACAGTGCGGTAAGTGTTAGCTTCAGACTTTGCCACATTCACCTGCACGGGAGCCGTCCACGTCTTGTAGTCGGTTGTGGTCATGCGGTACTGCTTTCCCTCCGACGTGTAGGTCAGCACTCCCTTGTTACCTTCTGTAGCAAGCACGGGGTTTTGGCAAATCCCCTTGGTGTCAGGATAGCTCTGACGATACCAATCCGTCAGGTTAGGAGAGGAGGAGTGGGCAAACACAGGCATAGCCTCGCCCAAACTCCACACGCAATGCCACCATCCGTCGTGTCCCTTTGTCACCCACGGCGTGAGCATCCTTTTTTGCGAGCCCCAAGCACCGAAGTCGCTCTTCAAGTAGCTTCGTCCGTTGCCAATGCTCATCCAGTTCTCCCCATCGGGGCTATAAGCAAAGTGGAGTCCCAAGTGATAGTTGTCTCGTGGCGTAGTGTACGACATCAGGTAAACCGAATCCGGCTTGCTGGTGTGCATCGTCCGCCCTTGCGCCAAGGCCGTCTCCGCCAGAGGCAAAGCAGCCAACGCGCACAGTAGTTTCAAGGTCTTTTTCATACAAACATATTTTTTAGATTATTGTATTAGAATTTATGGACGGCAAAAATAACACTTTTTATCCATGTACAAAGGAAAAACGGAGTTTTTTTGCAATTTTATCCATTACTCTACAAACTTCTGGTAGAATTTATGCATCACCTCTATGAACTCGTTCGGAAGTCTTTGCACCACTTCATCCTTGATATGTTCGGGCACTCCGCCATAGAAAGCTTCGGCAATACCTCCCGTGATGGCTCCCATCGTGTCGGCGTCTCCTCCCATCGAGACGGCCAGGCGGATGGCACTCTCGTAGTCGGTGCTTTCAAGGAAAGCGATGATGGATTCAGGGACAGTTTCTTGGCAACTTTCATTGAATTGGTACGTTGGCCGTATCTCATCGCACGTCCGCGAAAGGTCATAACCGAACTTTTTTTCTACATATTCTTTAATCTCTTGTTTGCTCTTGCCCATGCGAGCCAGCCAGATACAAGCCGCCGTGGCTTGCGCCCCTTTGATGCCTTCGGGATGGTTGTGCGTCACTTCCGCACTTCGCTTGGCTGCTTCGAGCGTCTCTTCCAACGTGTCGAACGCCCAACCTACTGGGCTTACACGCATGGCAGAGCCATTTCCCCAGCTATTGTAAGGTTTGGGTTCTCTTGATTTCAACCAATCATAAAACATGCCTCCATATCCGGCCGTAGGGTAACGGTTGCCATAATCTTGCATGATGCCCAGCAGACTATCCCCCGTCAGTAACCAATCGGCATTGGCTACGGTCATCACCGTGTCGTCGGTATATTCAGAGTAATCTAAGAATAAATCAAAATCAGTTCTTTTCGTAGCTCTGAACTCATACACCGAACCTATCACATCGCCCGCAATGGCTCCTAAAAGCAAGTCGCCTGTCGGAGAATTCAACATCTTCATCGTCAGCTCATCCTTCTCACCGTGATAATACTTCTCCAACACTTGCGCGAACAAGTCGTCCTTTGCCACCTCATCAAAGAGCGTCATGCACGAACGCACCTTCATGGCGTCCAATCCTCCGAATACCTTTTCAGCGCTCTTTCCTTGAAGCTCCAGCAGAGCCGTAGTCACCTCCCTCAACCGTTTGCCAAGCAGAGGATGACGGAGGTAAGCCCGCGCCTCTTCCAATCCGCCAATACCGTAGTAATGGGAATTATAGCTCATCCCCAATCCCTTCACTTGTGGGAAGATATACCATATCCAATGTCCCACTTTCATGCCATTCTTCACTTCGCTCAATGCCCGTTCATAAACGGACGCAAAGGCCTGTGCCTCCACAAATCTTTCTAATGATTTCGCCTTGTCTTCCATTGTATTCTCCTTTACTTTTTTCTTCCCTACCTGAGAAAACTTTTTCTCCAACGAGGAAAAAATATTTTTTAGGTTAATCATAATTTGTCATTTCTTATAGGTTTCTAGTTCAAATTATTCATCCCCTCCAGCTTC
>CAZDAN010000059.1:0-10542 GCA_964503565.1 uncultured Bacteroides sp. | reverse complement strand
CTCTTTGTAATCCGCCTAACCACGAAGGGGCGGCACGCCATTGATGAACGAAGCTGATCTCGGCATTTCAGTTTATTTGATGAGTTTCCCAATCTGACTGATACGGCCTTTAGCTTTTTCTTTCGTAAGGCAAATATAGCGACTATTCGCGAGACGGCCAAAGAAATAAAGAGGAATTTGCACTCTTTCGTCTATTTTTTCTCCGAATCGGGGCTGTTTGTTATCCTGAGTTGCCAAAATGCAACTGCTGATGCAGCCGCTACATTGAGGGAATCCACTCCATGATACATGGGGATGCGAACCACATAGTCGGCTTTTGCAATAACTTCCGGTGCCAGTCCATCCCCTTCGGTACCCATAATGATAGCCAATCGTGGTTCGGTCATCAAAGCGGGATGGTCAATGGATACAGAATTGTCGCTTAAAGCCATGGCAGCTGTACGGAATCCTAAAGAGGAAAGTTGTTCAATAGGACCTTCAAGCCATGTCCATGGAAGCAGGAATACAGAACCCATAGAAACCCTGACAGCACGTCTGTTTAAAGGGTCACATGAGGTGGGAGTCAGAAGTACGGCATCTATACCCAATGCAGCTGCAGAACGGAATATGGCTCCGATATTCGTTGTATCTACTACCCCATCTATCACAACTATGCGACGAGCATCGGCACAAACATCCTCTATGCGACGAGGAGCCGGACGACGCATGGCACAAAGTACACCACGGGTAAGAGTGTATCCGGTAAGCGAAGCCAACAAGTCGCGAGGGCCTGTGTACACAGGAATGTTGCCACATCGTTGGATAATGGAAGCGGCATCGCCGGTAATATGTTTCTCTTCACATAAGAGTGCTACGGGAGTGTAACCGGCATCCAATGCTACATGAATCACTTTGGGACTCTCTGCAATGAAGATGCCTTTTTCGGGTTCTATCCGATTGCGCAATTGGGCCTCAGTCAAGATACTGAAGACTTCTACTCCCGGATGATGCAAACTGTCGATTTTGATAATGGGCATTCCGTTCGGTCTTTAGTTTATTTGTCAAAGAGTTCGAGCACTTGACGCAAGCTCTTTCTGTCTGTCCAACTGAACTTTGGTTGCTTCATATAGAAATCCAGTCTGTCCCGCTTTGCCTTGGGTAGCATACGTCTGATGATGCGCTCGTGATTTCGTACGACTTTACCATTTATTTCCAGAAAGAAATGGTTGACGAGTGGATACTTGTAGTCTTCATCGGGTGCTTCTACACTGGTGGCATTTACGAATTGGTCATTCATCTGGAAGTTGGAAATCACACGGTCGTTCAGTCTTTGTTTGCTATATGCTTCCATATCGATGGTTGTCGTACACAGAATCCGATTATTCTTGACCGTATCTACAACAATAGCCAATATGGTGTCCATACGTACATAGAACTTATCATGAAACTCCACGGATTTGATTTGCATTATGTTTGCTTCCATATCCATATTGCCATTCTTGAAAAGCAAGCGTCCGTTTTTCAAAAAGATATTGGCCTGCTTCTGATGTATAACTTTGCCCGAAGCCAATGTAATTTTTGCCGGTTGATATTTCTCGTACACAGTGGTACGGTTTACATATCCGGCAAAACTCTGTGCCGACACATTCATACAAACGAATGCTGTAAGCACCATCCATAAAATTCTCTTCATATCCGTATTGTTTTAAGTTTTTTAATGGTAGAATGGTATTATACCTATTATATATATATAAGGCACGGATTATACAGATTCACACAAAATCTTTTTTTCTGAGACTCCCGTGTAAAAGCTGTATAATCCGTGCTTATAATGGGTGAGATTATTCGCTTGAATTACGAAAAAGTCACTTCAAGATGCCGAGTTGTTTGAAACACTTGGTCAGTTTCTCTACAGCAGTGTCCACTTGTTCCTTTGTGTGGGTAGCCATGAGTGCTACGCGCACCAATGTATCGTCGGGAGCACAAGCGGGCGGAATAACGGGATTGATGAAAATGCCTTCATCGAAAGCCAACTTGGTTACGATGAACGTTTTCTTCTCGTCGCGCACATACAGGGGGATGATGGGCGATTCTGTGTCTCCAATTTCAAAACCGGCTTCACGGAAGCGGGCAAGTGCGTAATTGGTTATATCCCATAGTGCTTCAATACGCTCCGGTTCGGCTTGCAAGATGTGGAGGGCTGCGATGGCCGAAGCTGTAGCAGCAGGTGTACTGCTTGCTTGGAAAATGTAACTGCGTGTCGTGTGGCGAAGCCAGTTGATTACCTCTTTGTCACCGGCAATGAAACCTCCGATGCTGGCTAATGACTTGCTGAAGGTGCCCATGATGAGGTCTATATCCTCTGTTACTCCGAAATGGTCACACACTCCGCGGCCGTTCTTGCCGAATACACCCAATCCGTGTGCCTCGTCCACATAGATGCAAGCATTGTATTTCTTCTTCAGACGTACTATTTCAGGTAAATTGGCCAAATCACCTTCCATTGAGAATACTCCATCTACCACAATGAGTTTCACTGCATCCGGCTCACAACGGCGGAGTTTCTTTTCCAAGTCCTCCATATCGTTGTGCTTATACTTCAATTGGGTAGCAGCCGAAAGGCGACGTCCGTCAACGATGGAAGCATGGTCGCGGTCATCACAAATGATGTAGTCGCCACGTCCGACCAATGCAGGGATAATACCTTCATTCACCGTGAAACCTGTAGAGAAACAGAGTGACTCATCCTTACCCACAAAGGCTGCAAGCTCTTTCTCGAGCTGTACATGAATATCCAAAGTGCCATTGAGGAAACGCGACCCTGCACATCCTGTACCATACTTTTCGGTGGCAGCGATTGACGCATCCATAATCCGACGGTCATAAGTAAGTCCTAAATATGCATTGGAGCCAAACATCAGGATTTTCTTTCCATCCATTTCCACTTCGGTGTCCTGATGACTGTTAATTGTCCGGAAATAGGGATATACGCCTTGTGCCATGTATTCTTGCGGAAGCGTATATTTTGCTAATCTTTCGTTTAATATGCCCATAATTTTTCAGCAAATTGTCTTTTTGCTTTCTCTTAGTTTGCTTTCTTTTTCTTGATTATTATTCACAAGAGATGCCACATGGCATCAAAACAGGCCGCAAAGATACGAATATTTATTATATAAATGAAAGAATGTTTTCAAAAAAATAGCCTTTCGAAAGAAAACAGTCCCAATATGAAAGTTGTTTTAAAGAAAAGAATTATCTTTGCACAATCAATGATAATATCTGATTGATTACTGATGAATACAAAAAAGCGTGTTACATTCATTGTCAACCCTATCTCCGGAACCCAAAATAAAAAAGGTGTGACCGAGAAAATAAAAAGGTATATGGACGAAGAAAAGTTCGACATCAGCATTGTACCTACCCAACATGCCGGACATGCCAGCGAAATTGCTGCTCAATGTGTGGCCGATGGAGTTGACATCGTTGTAGCAGTCGGAGGCGACGGTACTATCAATGAGACGGCACGTGCCTTGGTGCATACCTCTACGGCCTTGGGCATCATTCCTTGCGGTTCGGGAAATGGATTGGCACGTCATCTGCAAATCCCGATGGATACCAGAAAAGCAATCGAAACAATCAACCAATGCGTCATCGAGAGTGTCGATTACGGAAAAATCAATGACATTCCCTACTTTTGTACCTGTGGCGTGGGCTTTGATGCATTCATCAGTATGAAATTCGCTCAAGCAGGCAAGCGGGGCATTGCCACCTATATAGAAAATACCCTGCGCGAAGGTTTACGCTACGAACCGGAAACGTATGAGATTGAAAACGAGGATGGAAGCATGAAGTACGAAGCCTTCCTCATTACGTGTGCCAACGCTTCGCAATACGGAAACAATTTCTACATCGCTCCCAAGGCTTCGCTTTGTGATGGATTGATGGATGTCATCATCATGGAGCCGTTTACCATGTTGGATGCACCGGCCATCTCTTTTCAGATGATAAACGGCACGCTCGACCAAAACAGTAAAATCAAGACTATCCGAAGCAAACGGCTGAAAATTCATCGGAGCAAACCGGGGGTGATTCATTTCGATGGTGATCCCGTAATGGCCGAAGCCGACCTGACGGTAGAGATAATCGAAAAGGGATTGAATGTCATCATCGGCCAACACGAGGAGAAAACGTTGGCCAATACCAACATGTGGCAAAGCGTGATTGACATCTTCAACGATTGGAAACCATCTATTATGGACGATTTGGCGGTTCACAACCGACACCTGCAGGTGCTGAACAAAGAGTTCTTAAGAAAACTGAAAAAGAATAATCATAAATAAAAATCATTTACCATACGACTATACTCTTCACCTACGACTCCAGGATGAGGATACATCACCAATGGCTTAACGTTAACTGAACCGGCGGATAAGGTAGGCTTAAATGCCAGCAAAACCCGCTTGGCCGGTGCTGAGGGTTTAGTGTACACGTGGGTCTCGCGCGAAAGGAATAATCGGTGTTGGATGGCAGTCGCCTTTATTGCAGATGCAGCTTCCATGGGTACTACTACCGAGAACTCTCCATCTACACTCAATAGTGAAGCGGCACACTGCATCAGTGTGTCGAAATCGAGTGTGTCGGTATGTCTGGCTGTAGAACGTTGTTTGTTCGGACATTTCAATGCGTTTGCGAAGTATGGAGGATTGGAGAATATGACATCAAATTTCTCCTCTGATTGAAATGTACAGATATCGGTATTCATCACTTCAATACGTTCTTTCCAAGGTGAATTTTCTATATTTTCCTTAGCTTGTCGGGCTGCTTCTGTATCAATTTCTACGGCTACTACCCTACCCGTCTCGTTGCGTTGGGCAGCCATCAAGGCAAGCAATCCACATCCGCATCCGATGTCTAACAAACGACGGGCACCCGCTACGTGCATCCATGCACCCAACAGGACAGAATCAGTGCCTACTTTCATTGCACAACGGTCGTGCCATACGGTAAATTGCTTGAATTGAAAATAGGGATTGGCCATATATACACTCTCTTTTTTCTTGATTTGTCGGCAAAGATAGTACTTTTTTAGATATTTTCAATAAAAAGGTACACCTTATTTAAATAGGAATGATTAACTTTGCGCCCGCATTTATGTGCCCTCTCTCAGAAAGGGCAGAATTATCAGAGAATATAGCAAAACATGAAGAGAATATTTAGCGAAATGGAAGAAGCCAACGAAAGTGACAGCTCGTTTTCACTGATTGCCGACTTCGAAGGCAATGAAGAACAGATTTTTGAAGAACATTTTGAGACCGATCTCCCCATATTGCCCATGCGAAACATGGTATTGTTTCCTGGTGTGGTGCTTCCCGTCTCTGTAGGACGCAAGTCGTCGTTGAAGTTGGTGAAGCAGGCATTCAAGAACCAACAGAAGATTGCTGCTTTCACTCAGATTCAGCCCGACACGGAGCAACCGAACTTAGCCGACCTCTATACCATAGGTACGGCTGCAAAAGTCATTCGCATATTAGAGATGCCCGACAGTACCACCACCATCATTCTACAGGGTATGGCGCGTGTCAGGCTTACCGGTATTACGGCACATACTCCCTATCTCAGAGGTCGTGTCGAGAAGTTGGCCGAGACTTTTCCACCGCACAACGACAATGAGTACGAAGCCGTGGTGGACAGTTGCAAAGATTTGGCCATAGATTATCTGAAGAATTCCGATTACCCCGTGCAATCGGTCTTTGCTATCAAGAACATCAGCAACAAGATGTTCCTTATCAATTTCATCGCCACAAACTTGATTTCTACCATCCCCGATAAAATAAATCTGTTGGAAGAAGGCAGTCTGATGAAGCGTGCCTATGAGATGATTTCCCTTCTCAATCGCGATGTGCAATTGGCCAAACTGAAGGCCAACATACAGATGCGGACCCGCGAGGACATCGACCAGCAACAGAAGGAGTATTTCCTGCAACAACAGATAAAGAACATACAGGATGAGTTGGGTGGTTCGCGCGAAGACAAAGATGTGCACGACTTGAAAAAACGTGCCGACAAGAAGGCATGGAGCAAGGAAGTGCGTGCCACCTTTGATAAGGAGTTGGGTAAGCTCGAACGTATCAATCCCCAGTCGCCCGATTACAACGTGCAGCTCAATTATCTGGAAACCATGCTTAACCTGCCGTGGGAAGAGTGTACAACTGACAACCTCAATCTGGTAAATGCAGAAAAAACACTCAATCACGACCATTACGGTCTTGAGAAAGTGAAGGAGCGCATACTTGAATACCTGGCCGTACTGAAGATGCGCGGCGATTTGAAGTCGCCCATCCTTTGTCTTTACGGTCCTCCGGGCGTAGGTAAGACATCGCTCGGAAAGAGCATTGCCGCGGCCTTGAAGCGCAAGTATGTGCGTGTGTCATTAGGTGGCCTTCACGACGAAGCCGAAATCCGCGGACATCGCCGCACCTACATCGGAGCCATGCCCGGACGTATCATCAAGAGCATCAGCAAAGCCGGTTCGTCGAACCCCGTCTTCATTCTTGACGAAATAGACAAGATTGCACAAATGACCCATCAGGGCGACCCTTCGTCGGCTCTTCTCGAAGTGCTTGACCCTGAGCAGAACAATGCTTTCCACGACAACTTCCTTGAAGTGGATTATGACCTTTCAAAGGTGATGTTCATCGCCACGGCCAACAGCCTCAATACCATTCCCACTCCCTTGCTCGACCGTATGGAACTTATCGAAGTGAGCGGATACATTACTGAGGAGAAGATAGAGATTGCCAAACGTCACCTTATCCCCCGTGAAATGGAAAATGTGGGATTGAAGAAGGGCGATGTGAAGCTGAACAAGGCCGCTGTTGAATTTCTCATCGAGAACTATACCCGTGAAAGTGGTGTGCGCGAGCTCAGCAAGAAGATTGGCAAACTGATGCGTCGCATTGCTAAGGATTATGCCATCAACGGCTATACCATCTATCACGACATCAAGCCGGCCGATGTGCGTGAACTGTTGGGCGTACCCGAATATAGTCGCGACATTTATCAAGGTAATGAATACGCAGGTGTGGTCACCGGTCTTGCTTGGACGGCCGTAGGTGGCGAAATTCTCTTTGTGGAGACAAGCCTTAGCAAGGGAAAAGGTGGAAAACTGACTCTTACCGGTAACTTGGGTGATGTAATGAAAGAGTCGGCCATGTTGGCTCTTGAATACCTGAAGGCGCACACCCATTTGTTGGATATCAATAACGAAATCTTTGACAATTGGAATATCCATATCCACGTGCCTGAAGGCGCTATCCCCAAGGATGGTCCCTCGGCCGGTATCACCATGGCCACCTCATTGGCCTCGGCCCTTACCCAACGCAAGGTGAAGGCTAACATTGCCATGACGGGCGAAATCACCCTGCGCGGAAAGGTACTCCCCGTGGGTGGTATCAAAGAAAAGATACTGGCTGCTAAGCGCGCAGGAATCAAGGAAATTATCCTCTGTAAGGAGAACCGCAAGAACATCGAGGAAATCCCCGACATCTACCTTAAAGGCCTCACTTTCCACTATGTGGAGAATGTAAAGGAGGTGCTCGACATAGCTCTGTTGAAAGAGAAAGTAGATAATCCGATAAACTTCAAAACCGAAGTAAAGGAGGAGAAGAAATAATTGTCAGACACAGACATTTTTTCTCCCAGACGAGGAAAAAATATTTTTCAGGTAAGGAAGAAAAAATGTTCAGGCAATATAGAAGAAACGATATGAAATTTGAACTTCAACATACCGACCCTAAAAGCAATGCCCGTGCCGGACTTATCACGACCGACCACGGACAAATTGAGACACCCATCTTCATGCCTGTGGGCACATTGGGTAGTGTGAAAGGCGTACACCTCACCGAGTTGAAAGAGGACATCAAGGCACAAATCATCCTTGGCAACACCTATCACCTCTATCTGCGTCCGGGCCTCGATGTACTCGAGAAAGCCGGAGGCCTCCACAAGTTCAACGGATTCGACCGACCGATGCTGACCGATAGCGGAGGCTTTCAGGTGTTCTCCCTCTCGGGCATCCGCAAGATGAAGGAGGAGGGCGTGGAGTTCCGCTCACACATCGACGGGTCGAAGCACCTCTTTACTCCCGAGCGTGTGATGGACATCGAGCGCACCATCGGAGCCGACATCATCATGGCCTTCGACGAGTGCACACCTGGCACGGCTGACTACGATTATGCTCGCCAATCAATGGAGCGCACTCACCGGTGGCTCGACCGTTGTTTCACCCGCTTCAACGAGACGGAGCCAAAGTATGGCTATCACCAATCGCTCTTCCCCATCGTACAGGGATGCGTTTATCCCGATTTGCGCAAGCGTTCGGCCGAATACATCGCATCGAAAGGTGCCGAAGGAAATGCCATTGGAGGACTGGCCGTGGGTGAACCGACGGAGAAAATGTACGAAATGATTGAGGTGGTGAACGAAATCCTGCCCACCGACAAGCCGCGTTACCTGATGGGTGTGGGCACACCAATGAATCTGCTCGAAGGCATCGAGCGCGGCGTGGACATGTTCGATTGTGTCATGCCTACCCGCAATGGCCGAAATGGTATGCTCTTCACCAAAGACGGCATCATCAACATGCGTAACAAGAAGTGGGAGACCGACTTCTCACCCATCGAAGCCGACGGTGCATCGGCCGTAGATACACTCTACACCAAGGCTTACCTGCGCCACCTCTTCCATGCGCAAGAGTTGTTAGCCATGCAGATTGCCTCGGTACACAACCTCGCCTTCTACCTCTGGCTGGTGGGCGAAGCACGCAAGCACATCATTGCCGGCGACTTCTCTACTTGGAAACCCATGATGATGAAACGCATCTCCACAAGGCTTTGATAAAAAACAATAAAACAGAAATAAAAGAATAATGAAATACATCTCCCGCATCGACCGCTATATCATCGCCAAGTTCTTGGGCACTTACTTCTTCTCCATTGCCCTGATATTGAGCATTGCCGTGGTGTTCGACCTCAACGATAATATAGACAACTTCGTAGAGCACAAAGCCCCCGTGCAGACCATCATCTTCGACTACTACCTCAACTTCATCCCCTACTTTGCCAATCTGTTCAGCGCCCTGTTTGTCTTCATTGCGGTCATCTTCTTCACCTCCAAGCTCACCGAGAACTCCGAAATCATCGCCATGTTCTCGTGCGGCATGAGTTTGAAACGACTGATGCGCCCATACATGATATCAGCAGCCATCATTGCCCTCCTCTCCTACGGACTCAGTTCCTACATCATTCCCAAAGGTAGTCTTGTACGACTCGAATTTAAGGATAAGTATGTAAAGAAAAAGAAGGTGGACTATGCCCGCAATGTACAGATGGCCGTCGAACCGGATGTCATTGCCTACATCGAGCGCTACGAGGACTTCAACAAGACAGGTTACCGCTTTTCGCTCGATAGGTTCGACGACAAGAAACTCGTCTCCCACCTCACCGCCCGCTCCATCACCTACGATACCATCGGTGGAGGCCAGTACAAGTGGAAACTGAAAGACTACATGATTCGTAACCTTGAGGGACAGCGCGAAATCATCACCAGCGGAAAATCAATGGACACCATCATCGTGATGGAACCGGCCGACTTCCTTATCACGAAGAACCAACAGGAAACTATGACCAGTCCCGAGCTGAAAGCCTACATTGCCAAGCAAAAGGCACGCGGATTGGCCAACATCAAGGAGTTTGAAATCGAATATCACAAGCGCATAGCCATGTCCTTTGCTGCATTTATCCTGACGACCATCGGTCTCACTCTCTCGTGCAAAAAGACCAAAGGAGGTATGGGATTGAACCTTGGTGTAGGTCTCGGCCTCAGTTTCTCCTACATCCTTTTCCAAACGGTGTCATCTACCTTTTCGGTCAACGGCAACATGCCACCGGCTTTGGCCGTGTGGATACCAAACATTCTCTACACCATCATTGCCATATACCTATATATAAAGGCACCGAAGTAGAAAAAAAGTTTTTCTCCACACACCCGCATTGCAAGGCTGACAATGCATTCATCCTTGTGGAGTGTTAAACATAACAATCCCCGTAGCCATCAATTGGTTGCGGGGATTGCTTCGTTTTATGTGTGTGCGTAGTGCTTTAGCGAATCACACTGCCTTCACACTCTTTTCACCGATACTTACAATGGTCGTCACGAAATTGGGGATAGTGATACTCGTCAATTTGATACATCCTTGGTATTTAAGCGTATCAATAAAGCGAGTTCTCAAGCCGTTTTTTAAACCATTATATTATTTTCGAGTCTAATCTTTGGATATTGCTCTTTATTTGTGGTAATGCAAATTTGAAGACCTCATCCCTCTCTGATTGTTTTATTTGAGTTGGAATTATAAATTATAAAAAATGATTGCTATAGTGAAAAAATTATTATTGTTATTAACATTTTTGCCTTTGCTGAAAGCACAAGCAGGCGACTTTCGATACTTAACCTTTGAGATGAAAGATGGTGTTAAGACATCAGTGGATGTCTCGTTACTTACGCTGA
>CAZDAN010000058.1:3812-10657 GCA_964503565.1 uncultured Bacteroides sp. | reverse complement strand
CAGGGAGATTTTTATCCCCAACGGGGGAAAAAGATTTTAAAGGTAGGGGGAAAAGCAAGGGCTTTATCACGCAAAAAACTCCCCCTTTTCACACAGCGGGCTGCAATGACTCACACAGCAGGCTGGAGCTGCCATCGCAGCCTGCTACGTTGGCCAACGCAGCAGGCTGCGTAAAAAAAGGTTGTCTTTTCCTGTAAAAAAGGGTGGTTTTGTAAAAGGAGAAAATAAAAAGAAAGAAACATAAATTGACTTTCTGACAACAAAATAAGGAGATTACGAGGAGAAACAGACAGTTTTAACAACAAATTGTTTATTGGAAGAAGGTTTTTTCGTACCTTTGCGGCTTGAAAAATAAAAACAAGTCATAAAGGGTCTAAATATGTCAGAAGCAAAGATACCGGCCGTAATGTTGATATACACTGGAGGTACTATCGGAATGATAGAAAATCCGGAAACGGGAGCATTAGAAAGTTTTAATTTCGACCATTTACAGAACCATGTACCGGAATTGAAACGTTTCAACTACCATATTGCAACCTACCAATTTACCCCGCCCATTGATTCGTCGGATATGGAACCGGCTCTTTGGGCAAAGTTGGTGCATATCATCAATGACAATTATGAAAAATTTGACGGTTTTGTCATTCTACACGGAACTGACACGATGGCCTATACGGCTTCAGCCTTAAGTTTTATGCTGGAGAACCTCAGCAAGCCTGTTGTATTAACCGGCAGCCAATTACCCATCGGCACCTTGCGTACAGATGGCAAAGAAAATCTGATTACAGCCATTGAAATAGCTGCAGCCAAACATCCTGACGGCCGCCCCATTGTACCAGAAGTAACTATCTTTTTTGAAAATTGCCTGCTACGTGGAAACCGAACAACCAAAAGTAATGCGGAGGGATTCAATGCCTTCAATTCATTCAACTATCCGACCTTAGCTCACGCTGGAATACACATCAATTACGCATTTGACCACATACGGAAACCCGACCCTGAACGTCCGCTAAAGCCTCACTTTCTGTTTGACACGAACGTAATCATCCTATCATTGTTCCCCGGAATACAGGAAGCTATCATCGATAGTGTTTTACACGTGCCGGGATTGAAAGCCGTCGTAATGCGTACATTCGGTTCGGGCAATGCACCACAAAAAGAATGGTTGATAAAAAAGCTAACAGAGGCTACCGAACGTGGATTAGTCATTGTCAACATCAGCCAATGCTTATCCGGCGCCGTTGAAATGGGACGCTACGAAACAGGTATCCATCTGGCAACCGCAGGTGTCATCAGCGGTTATGACAGTACGGTCGAATCGGCCGTCACCAAATTGATGTTCCTATTAGGGCATGGACTCCCCCCCGAAGAAGTGCGAAAGCAAATGAACCGTTGTTTTGCAGGTGAAATTACCATACAATAAAAAAGAAAGAGAGTGTAACGAATATCGATAATGTTACATTCTCTTTCTTCTTTTATTTATCTCAATCACGAAGTCGGAATGATGATGCACCCAATATCACTGATGCCTCTTTCTTGCGAATAGCCAAGAAAGACATAAACAGAAGTATCAGCACGACAATAGGAACAGCCACGGCCCACCAAGTAACCTCAACCATCAAAGCATCCAAAAGCGCTTTATAATAGAAGAAATACCCTGCGTAGGTCAACAAAAATCCCACTGTTATCAACATCGTATAAATCGTCATACGCTTCTGCAAAGCATAATTCTGATAGAACACCAAGAATAATGTAAACAGCGACAACAATGAGACAAAAATGGAAAGCACCATGAGTGACCACGGTGCACCACTGACTGACTCCCCTGTAGCAGTATTGACCAAATCCCAACAAGTCAAATCATAGGACAGGCCATCGCCACGAGACACAAAGCCAGCCAATCTACTCTGCGACACAACCGCCATCAACACGGCTGACACCAACAGGAACAAACGCTGAGCCATATAAAAAAGAACCTTTATTTAAAAGCTGACATTAGGCTGCAATTTTTCTTTTTCCTTAGCCGGATTGCGGAAATACACCTTATGTTCTGCATATTCCTGAGCCGCAATCAAAGAGGGTTTAGGCAACTTCTCATAAAAACGAGAAATCTCAATCTGTTCGCGGTTTTCAAACACTTCTTCTAACGTATCATTGTAAGAAGCAAACTCGGATAACTTCTTTGAAAGTTCATTCTTCAGTTCTACAGAAATCTGATTAGCACGTTTGCCGATGATGGCAACAGTTTCGTAGATATTACCTGTGTCTTCGCACAAATCCATCAAATTACGAGTCACTGTATTCGAAGGAGCATTTGTTTTTTTGTAATCCATATATTTTTTATTTAAACAATTTATATTTCTTTTTTTAATCTTCTTCAATCTGACCGTCACTTTCCTTATTGATTTTTTTCAACATCCGGTCAGCCTCTTCCATATATTTACTTTCAGGATAATCGTTTTTAAAAGCATAGTATTCATCCAATGTGTCACGCATACGTTCGTGTTTCTTTTCTGCCACGCTCTGCATTGCCATTTGGTATTTTGCCCGCAATATCAGGATAGCAAACTCTTCACGCTGTATGCAATAGGGGTAATCCTTCAATGCATTCTGCGCCGTAATGACACACGATTCATAGTTGTTGGCATTGGCGTTAGGCGAACTGGAGGAGAAATTGAAGTTTCCCGTATAAGGGCCTAAGTTGTAGTACAGTTTGGCTGTTTCATACTCCTTCTGAGCCAGGTTATTCTGCAAATCGTACATCATATTATGCACCGTTTCAGAATATCCACTTTGGGGATAATACTCCAAGAAGAGTTGCAGTTCTTTAATCGCCTTCACTGTTGCTGTCTGGTCCAGACGAGGTTCAGGTACAGCCAAATACAATGACTTGCCTGTATAGAAGCGCGCCTCCTCTGCATATATTCCCTTCGGATAACTATTATAATAGGTCGTGAAATAATGGGAGGCTGTCTCATTATCCCCCATTCCATAATAGCACATTCCGACCATAAAGAGAGACTCTTCGGCCTTGTCCGTTCCCTTCAGGATAGAGATAAGTTCGTCCAGAATGACGGCTGCTTTCGAGTATTTTCCTGACATATAATACTCTTTTGCGGCTTCATATTTATAATCATAATCGGAGCTTTTCAATATCTTATTGTAGCTGTTGCACGAAGACAACATAAACAGCAATCCGAGGCTAAATCCTATACTTTTCTTCATTACACGTTCAAAATAGTGTGCAAATTTACGGAGATTCAGTGAATTAAACAATCAATTGATGTTTTTTAATGCAAAAAAAAGCTATACATGCGCTTTCCTATGGATTTTATGCGTACTTTTACACCGTTTTTAAGAAAGAAATGACTGAAAGATGAACTTTGAATTGATTTCCGACTACCATCCGACGGGCGACCAGCCCGAAGCCATCGAACAACTGACCGAGGGGGTCAGACAGGGATTGCCGGCACAGACACTGTTGGGTGTGACAGGGTCGGGCAAGACTTTCACCATTGCCAATGTCATCAAGAACATAAACCGCCCCACCCTCATCCTGAGCCACAACAAGACACTGGCCGCACAGCTCTATGGCGAGTTCAAGAGTTTCTTCCCCAACAATGCGGTGGAGTACTATGTTTCCTACTACGACTACTACCAACCCGAAGCCTACCTACCCAGCAGCGACACCTATATAGAAAAAGACCTGGCCATCAACGACGAGATTGACAAACTGCGCCTGGCAGCCACCTCTTCCCTACTCTCGGGACGGAAAGATGTGATTGTAGTCTCCTCCGTATCGTGCATCTACGGAATGGGAAATCCCGCCGACTTCTACGAGAACGTCATCGAGATAAAACGCGGCAAACTGCTCGACCGCAACGTCTTCCTGCGCCGTCTGGTGGACATGCAATACAGCCGCAACGACCTTGTCTTCCAGCGTGGGAACTTCCGTGTGAAAGGCGATACGGTGGACATCTACCTGGCGTATGCCGACAACCTGTTGCGCGTCATGTTTTGGGATGACGAGATTGACGCTATCGAGGAGATTGATGCCGTGTCGGGCATGAGGCTCGGGACGTTCGACGAGTACAAGATATATCCCGCCAACCTTTTCATGACCACAAAGGAAAGTACCTTGCGTGCCATCCGTCAGATAGAGGACGACCTCTTTGCACAGGAAAACTATTTCCGCGAAATCGGCAAGGAGTTCGAGGCCAAGCGCCTGCACGAGCGAGTGACGTATGACATGGAGATGATTCGCGAACTGGGACACTGTTCGGGCATCGAAAACTATTCGCTCTACTTCGACGGCCGCGAGGCCGGCACCCGTCCCTATTGCCTGCTCGACTTCTTTCCGAAAGATTTCCTGCTGGTGATTGACGAAAGCCACGTCAGTGTGCCACAAATCCGCGCCATGTATGGCGGCGACCGTGCACGTAAGGTCAATCTGGTGGAATACGGATTCCGCCTGCCGGCAGCCTTGGACAATCGCCCGCTGAAGTTTGAGGAATTTGAATCCATGACTCCGCAAACCATCTACGTCAGCGCCACACCGGCCGACTACGAACTGGTGCGCAGCGAGGGCATCGTGGTGGAACAGGTCATCCGCCCCACCGGATTGCTTGACCCCATCATCGACGTGCGCCCCAGCCTCAACCAGATAGACGACCTGATGGAGGAGATACAGCAACGGGTGGAGCGGGAAGAACGTGTGTTGGTGACCACCCTGACCAAACGCATGGCCGAAGAGTTGACGGAATATCTGCTCGACAACCACGTGCGGTGCAACTATATCCACAGCGAAGTAGATACCCTCGAACGAGTTAAAATCATGGACGACCTTCGGGCCGGAATCTACGATGTACTCATCGGAGTGAACCTCCTCCGCGAGGGACTGGACCTTCCCGAGGTGTCGCTCGTGGCCATTCTGGATGCCGACAAGGAGGGATTTCTCCGCAGCCATCGCTCGCTCACCCAGACGGCCGGACGTGCGGCGCGAAACATCAACGGACGCGTCATCATGTATGCCGACAAGATGACCGACAGCATGAAGCAGACCATCGACGAAACCAACCGCCGACGCGAAAAACAGTTGGCCTACAACGAAGCGAACGGCATCGTGCCCCAGCAAATCAAGAAGGAGCGCAAGATGGCCGACCTCATCAACACCCAGCCTCAGACAACGGACAAGCCCACACCGTCGAAACCCTACGACACACACATGCCCGAAGTGCCCATGGCGGCCGACCCGATTGTGGAATACATGAGCCGTCCGCAGTTGGAGAAGAGCATCGAGCGTACGCGCAAACTGATGACCGAGGCGGCCAAACGACTCGACTTTATCGAAGCCGCCCAATATCGCGACGAACTGCTGAAACTGGAAGATATATTAAAAGGTAAGGCATAAAGCAATCCTTTTTGCCTGAAACGACGTTCTACCCATCAAGGAAGAATAAAAGAAAAACGGACATGAAAAAAGAAACATTACTTTTCACCATACTCGCATGGATGGGCATATGCCGCCCTACGGTGGGACAGACCACCTGCGTGAACGTGCCACACATCAAGACGTTGCAAGTCATCACCAACGAGAATCGGATGGCACCGCCCATCATACACCTGGGGACAAACGACCAAATAAGCATCTCGTTCGACGAACTGACACACGAATACCACCGCTACACTTATAAAATAACCCATTGCAACGCCGACTGGACACCAAGCGACCTGTTCGACACGGATTATCTGCAAGGGTTCAATGACAACGTGATAGAGGATTACGAAAATTCGCTGAACACCACCATGCTCTATACCCACTACCATTTCAATCTGCCCAACAACGAAGTGCAACTGCTCCTGTCAGGCAACTATCGGGTGGACATCTATGGCGAAGATAACGAGGATAAGCCCGTGGCACAAGCCTGTTTTTCGGTCATCGAACCACGCGTAGGCGTATCCGCCGAAGTGAGCAGCAACACCGACATCGACACCAACGAGAGCCACCAGCAGGTCAGCTTCACAGTGAACTATCCAGGCATGAGCGTCACCTCGCCACAAGCCGAATTCAAGGCCCATGTCTATCAGAACCTGCGCACTGACAACTGCGTCAGCGACCTGCAACCCACCTACCTGAGTCCCGGACAAATGCAGTTCGTACACAACCGTCGCCTTATCTTTCCCGCGGGAAATGAATATCGCCGATTCGAAATCTACAACATGCACTACGGTTATCAAGACGTGAAGCAGATGCAATTCTTCAACCCCTACTACCACGCCACCCTTTACCCCGACCAACCGCGCACAGCTTATAGCTACGACCAGGATCAGGACGGACGGTTCTTCATCCGCTACGACATGGCACAAAACCCCGATACCGAAGCCGACTACCTCTTCGTGCACTTCACCCTCGAGGGTTTCGACGCCCCCCTTCCGAACGGAAAATTCTACGTGAACGGACAATTCACATACGGGCAATTCACCCCCTCATACGCAATGAGCTACAATGAGCAGACACGTACCTACGAAGGAGTGCAACTGGTGAAGATGGGAGTCTATAACTGGCTCTACCTGTTTGTGCCCGATGACAGCCGGGTGGGACAAACAGCTCCCGCAGCAGGGAACTTTTACGAAACAGAAAACGAGTACCTCATCCTCATATACCACCGCCCTTTCGGCGGACGATATGACAAGCTGGTAGGCATGAGTTCTGTGAAATTCGAGCAGGAATAAAAGTCCCGGTTTCGGCATCGGACATCGCTGTAAAATCAATCTGAGACAGCGCAAAATCAATCTGAGACAACACAAAATCTATCAGGTGTCCGAAGAAATTTTGTCAGCTGATA
>CAZDAN010000058.1:0-3712 GCA_964503565.1 uncultured Bacteroides sp. | reverse complement strand
TCAGCTGATAGATTTATACGAGACACTCGATAGGGGGTATCAATTACATACGTAATCTGAATTTTTAGAGTTCACCCAACTGTTATTACTATAGTTAGCACCCCATTCGCCAAAGCCAGGATATGCCTTTACAATAGACACAGTCTCCTTCGGCCAAGCCCACGGAGCATCCACGCAAATCATCTGAGGAGCTTCGCCCTGACCGGGAGCTGTAATGTCCACGGTAGTCGTTCCATCTTCTTTAACAATCTGCAAACTGAAGCCACCAAAGTTCTCGGAAATGCTGTACCCTTCACCAACCTGTACGCTCACCGAACGACCAGTACCTGTCGCACCCATTCCGGTGTTAATCATTGTACCCACACTGCCGCCAAGCAATTCGTGAATCTCTCCCAAATTCTGAGAACCAAACATAATATTTGCCTCCAACGTACCACCGGCTGCCAAAGGAGTCACCGTAGCCGACGTTTCACCAGCAGCATATGCTACCTTGAATACGATATCGTTGAAATCAAAGTCACCTACTCCACCCAAGTCTTCGCAAGCAAAAATCCAACCTGCGGCGGTAGGCTCTACATAGTCAAGATTCAGTTCTTCAGGCTCTTCAGTGAAATCACCGTTTATCATAAAGAGGATGTCGTTCATGTCCTTATCCGTCAAATCTTCGAATCCCAAGAAAGTCTGTCCGTTATAATTATATGTTACGACAGAAACTTCTCCCCCATCAAGAGAGCCATTGGTTCTCCAGCAATACTTTCCTAAAGCATCATTCATCGAAGGCAAAGAATAGTAGGTACTGTATGACAGATTCTGATTATTGTTGTTCTTATTTATAATAAAGAACACAATGTGTACACCAGCAGGGAAATCATAAGTAGGAGTACCGTCTCCGAAGTAAACCAACCGATAATTTGTTCCCGTTATCTTATAATCTTTCAAAGGAACAGCCCACCCCCAATCGGGTGAAATATCAGCATTACATGCTTGAGTCACCCAAGTTCCTAATAAATCTCCTTCGTTTGCTATTTCAGATGTCTTGTCTGTTCCGTCAGCAGTAACAACCTTTAAGTTTGAAGAAGGGCGAGCATCATCCATCAATATATACCTCGGGGCTGTGGCTATTTCTGACTCATCTGTATAATAGAAATATCCAAGCATATCGTGACAATCCGTTGCCCCGAAGATGTAAGACAAGCTCACCGGACCTGCAGTTGCAGTGGTATATTCTACACCATACGACAACGTGCCATACCATTTCTCTCTGTTATTCTTATACTCTTCAAAAACACCTCCAATACCTGTAATCGGCATAAAGTCCTTCAGCTCCCAAGTATTTCCTGTAGCCGTTTGAACCCCATTCAATTTGTAGAAATCACCAAATTCTTCTTCGGATACCACAACAAATGCATAGTTATTATATGCATCATTATAACTGTAACTACCCATTGAAACCTTCTCCCCTACCGTCACCGGGCAAGCCGCACGGGTCACACTCTCACCCACGGTAATCACACCGTCAACAATCTTATAATAGCCATTAACGAGGGCACCACGGGAGTTGGTAGCCGTTACGAAAACATACTGGAGAGGAGAAGGAACATCAAAAGAAACAACCTTGTAACCTTGCACGCTACCCTTTGCCAACAGACTGCTACTGGGATTTATCGGGTTAGACGTATAAATCTTTATTTCACATTCATCATCAGCAATGCCATACAAATTGATGTCTGCCACCACCTTACGAGCCATATTCCATGTATGGTCTGGATCAACTTCACCAAACTGCTCTTCCCACTTGGCCTTGTACTGCTCAATCACATAATTAGGGTCATAGAGATCGGTTACACTCTCTACACAACCAGTCATCAACATGCCGGCAAAACCAGCACCCATCATGGTTTTGAAAAAGACTTTTTTCATAGCTTTCTTTTTATTATTGTTAATATCAATTGCTTATACAAGTTCCTACAAGTTCAAACTTACAACAGCAGGAATGTGCAAAAGTACATTTATTATCTATTTTACACAAGACTTTGCCTCTTTTTTATAAAAAAACAATAATTTAGGCGCGAATTACACGGATTACACGGAAACTTCTTATCATACAAGTCCGTGTCTATCCGCGTAATCCGCGCCTGTGTATATTATCAACAATGTTGTCTATGGAGATAAATTACATTACACTTCCCTCTTCCGGGCTGTTGTACCAATCTGTAGATTGGCTCTGGTCTTGTGACCAATTTACAAAGCCAGGATAAGCATCTTTGATGTTGGTACGCTCTGTACACCACTTGAATGTAGTAGGCACACAAATCTTCTGAGGAGCATCACCTTGAGGAGCCTCAAGCACTACAGCATTGTTCACCTTCACCTGAATGTCTGCATAATTATAACTTGTAGGAGCAGAAACACGGAAGATTGCAGCAGGAGCACTGGTTCCATTTGCAGCACCTGTATTTACCATTACGTTGCTGGCTACACCCATAGCTTCGTGAATTTCAACATCCCCAATATAAATGGGCAATGTACCACCGGCAGCGCGAACTGTTATCACTACATCTCCACCTTGGAAAGAAGCATCAAATACAATATCATTGAAATCGAAGTCACCGATATTACCGAGGTCTTCACAGATAATACGCTTGGCATTTTTATAAATCGCAGGAGTGATTTTTATAATCCAATCACTGTAATATCCATCAGCTGCAATTTGCTTCTCAGCAGTACTTCCATTACTTTCAAAGTCGTAACCCAAAAAGAACATGCCAGCCAACGAAGCATCAATATTCTCACCAGGAACTATCACATAGTTGTCATAATACATCGTTGCATTATCTTCAAGAGTACACTTATATCCGAAACGTGCAGTGCTTGTTGACTGCATAAATTGGATACGATCAGCATGATAAATCTTAGAATTCTGGTCAGTAGGATCTTTCAATTCGCCACCCCACACTTGTCCATTCAAACCACAATCACCACCATTGAAATTGTTCATGTGAGCATCTTCCTCACCAACTGTCAAATATGACATGGAAGTCTTTCCATATCCATTAGAACTAACCTGCTGGGCAAAGAAATCAGACCAATTAACAGAAATGCCTTGAGGGTTTTGATTTGCTTCAAACCAGTCAGTCACCAATTCTTTCTGTGCACCGGTAAGAGTATCTGGAACTTCCACGTAACTACCCCACGTATTAGCTTCTGTATTTGCCCATCCACGTGTCATAGCCTTAGCCTCAGAAGCATCACTTGAGAATCCCCAGTTGTGTTCGGGGTCAATAGCGCCGAATTGAATTTTCCATTGGTTTTCATACTGTTGCTTCTTCTTTGCAGCGTATGAGGAATCATAGAGATCTTCAATCTCGTTTACACATGAAGACATTGCAGTACCAGCCAAAGCGGCCACCATCATTGTTTTGAAAAAGACTTTTTTCATTTTTAAGTTGTTGTTTATAATAAGATTGTTGTTAATTGGCTTTTACAAAATCATGCCACACTTTTCATCAAACTTTCTTTTTGCGCGGCAAAGATAACAATTCTCTACCAAATAGACAGCAAAAGAAAAGAACTAAAAACACCAAGAAGGTATTATTTAATATTTATTAATATTATTCGTCCACAAACCTCAGTGTCTCCACCTTACTGAGACGCTCGTGCAGACGCGGCATCTTCGATTGGCGGATGCGCAGGCACATCAGACAATCCATGT